>NZ_JBSXOE010000017.1:0-107651 GCF_056859295.1 Roseovarius sp. B-10
TCGCTCAAGGACCGGGATTTGACCCTCTATCGGCGAGATCATGTCGGGTTCGTTTTTCAGTTCTACAACCTTGTGGCCAGCCTGACGGCGCGCGAGAACGTGCAGCTGGTCACCGATGTCGCGCCCAACCCGATGCCCGCCGAAGAGGCGCTGGCGCAGGTCGGACTTGAGCATCGGATGGACCATTTTCCGGCCGAGATGTCGGGCGGCGAGCAGCAGCGCGTGGCCATCGCGCGGGCCATCGCCAAGCGGCCCGAGGTGCTGTTGTGCGACGAGCCGACCGGCGCGCTCGACAGCAAGACCGGCGTTCAGGTGCTGGAGGTGCTGCGCGACGTGAACGAAAGGCTGGGCACCAGCACGGCGGTCATCACCCATAACGCAGCGATCCGCCGGATGGCCCACCGTGTGGTGTATTTCCGCGACGGGCGGATCGACCGGGTTGAGGAAAACGCCATCCGCCTCGCGCCCTCCGAGATAAGCTGGTGAGGGCGGGGCGATGACCGCGCTCGACCGCAAGCTCGTCCGCGATTTCCGCCGCCTCTGGGCGCAGGCACTGGCCATCGCGTTGGTTCTGGCATGCGGCGTGGCGATCCTGCTGACGACATTCGGCACGTTCATGTCGCTGGAGGACACGCGCAACGCCTATTACGAGCGCAACCGGTTTGCCGATGTCTTTGCCGAGGCCAGCCGCGCGCCGCGCTGGCTGATGCAGGAAATCCGACAGATCCAGGGCGTGCGCGCAGCCGATGCCCGCATATCGCAATTCGCGGTGCTGGACGTACCGGGACAACAGGAAACCGTCACCGCACGCATTCTCTCTCTGCCCGCCACCGGAACCCCGCGCCTGAACCTGCCGGTTCTGCAAACCGGGCGGCTGCCGTCGCCCGATGCGGCGAACGAGGTGGCGGTGAACGCCCCTTTTGCCAGGGCCAGCCACTTGCAACCGGGCGACACCTTTCACGTCAATCTTAACGGGCACCGGCGCGAGCTGACCCTTACCGGCACTCTCCTGTCGCCGGAGTTCATCTATACGATCGGCCCCGGCGCCCTGATGCCCGACAATGAAACCTATGGCGTGCTCTGGATGCCCGAAACCGCTGTCGCTGCGGCCTTTGACATGGACGGGGCTTTCAACAACGTGACGCTCAAGTTGAACCGCGGAACAAACACGGAAGACGTGATCGACCGCCTCGACGATCTGCTCGATACCTACGGCGGGCTGGGCGCCTATGGCCGCGATCTTCAGGTCTCCAACAGCTTCATCGAGGCGGAACTGGAGCAGCTCAAGACCAGCGCGCTGATCCTGCCGCCAATCTTCTACGCGATCTCGGCCTTTCTGGTCGCCATGGTGATGAGCCGCATCATTGCGCTAGAGCGCAGCGAGATCGGGCTGTTGAAGGCGATCGGCTATTCCGATGTCGAGATTTGCGTGCACTACCTGCTGCTGGCCGTGCTGATCGCGATGGCTGGCACGCTGATCGGCTGGGGCGCGGGCACATGGCTTGCCCGGGCACTGGCGCGGCTCTACGCACAATTCTTCGACTTTCCCTACCTGATCTACAATCTCGACCTGGGCGCCTATGCGCTGTCGGGCGTTCTGGCCATTGCCAGCGCGGCGACGGGCGCGGGACGCAGCGCCTTGCGCGCCGCGCGGTTGCCGCCCGCAGTGGCGATGGCCCCGCCCGCGCCACCGAGGTTCAAGCGCACATGGCTCGACCGGGCGATGGCGGCGTTACACCTGTCGCAGCCTGTGGTGATGATCCTGCGCAGCCTGCTGCGCTGGCCGCTCCGCTCAGCTCTGACCTCGCTGGGGTTGGCGCTCGCGGTCGCGGTGCTGGTCGCCACGAGCTTTTTCCCGGCGGCGCTCGACGAATTGGTCTCGACCACCTTCGACCGGTCCAACCGGCAGGATGCCATCCTGATGTTCGATCCAGATATCCCCGAAACCGCGCTGGCCGAGGTGATGCGTCTGCCCGGTGTGATGCGCGCTGAGGGACAGCAATTCCAGTCTGCCGTGCTGCGTAGCGGGCACCGCGAGAAGGAGGTCGCCATCGAGGCCCGTCGTCCCGGTGCCGACCTGGCGCGGATCATCTCCTCGGATGGGCGCGCGGTCGATCCGCCGCCGCGGGGGCTGATGCTGTCCCAGCGGCTGGCGCGGCAACTGAACGTGCGGCCCGGCGATCTGGTCGAGGTGGAATTCCTCGGTCGGATCAACGAAACGCACGTTGTTCCCGTGGCCGGACTGGTGACGCAGTATATCGGCCTTGGCGCCTATATGGACCTCGACACGCTCAGCCGCCTGCTGCGGCAGGCCCCGCGAATATCGGTCGCCAATCTCAAGGTCGATGCGCAGGCGCTGCCGGACCTGCACCGGGTGCTCAAGGACACGCCCGAACTCAGCGGCTTGATCGACATGACCAGGATGCAGCGCTCATTCGAGGCAACGATCCGCCAGAATGTCGACATCATGACCACAATCTACCTGACGGTCGCGGTGCTGATTACCGTGGGCGTGGCCTATAACGGCGCGCGCATCCAGCTCTCTGAACGCGCACGCGAACTGGCCAGCCTGCGCATCCTGGGGTTTTCGCGCGGCGAGGTATCGTTCATCCTCGTGGGCGAGACGATGATACTCGCGTTGCTGGCGCAGCCGCTTGGCTGGCTTTTGGGGGCCGGGATCGCAAAGGCGCTGGCAGATGGTTCGGCAAGCGATCTCTACCAGATACCGCTGGTCCTGAAACCGGCGGGCTTTGCACTCGCGAGCCTCGTGGTGCTGGCGGCCGCGCTGGTCTCGTCGCTGGTAGTGCGGCGGCGTCTGGACCGACTCGATCTGGTGCAGGTGATGAAAACACGTGAGTAGGGAATGTCCATGAAAACCAGAACGATCATGCTCACTGCCTTTGGTGTCCTGACGGCTGGAATGCTGGGCATCGTCGCCTTCCGGACCGAGCCTGTGCCGGTGGATATCGCCCCCGTCCAGCGCGCGCCCATGCAGGTTACCGTCGATGTCGAGGGCGAAACCCGGATCGCCGAGATCTACGAGGTCGCGGCCCCGATCCGCGGTGTGGTGCGCCGCTCGCCTGTCCGGGTGGGCGATGCCGTGACGGCGGGCGAAACCGTGATCGCCATGATCGACCCTGCCGCCTCGGACCCGCTCGACCCGCGCAGCCGGGTTCAGGCTGAGGCCACCGCGCGCGAAGCCGAGGCGGGGCTCAACATGGCGCGCAGCACCCTGCGCCAGGCCCGCGAAGAGCTCGATCTCGCGCAAAGCGAATACCGCCGCGCGAAGGAGCTGGTCGAGCGCGGGGTCGCCACGCTGACCCGACTGGAGACCGCCGAGCAGACGCTCGGGATGAGCCAGGCAGCGCAGGAGGCGGCCATCTCCAATCTCGAACGGGCGAAAAGCGTGCTGGACCGTGCCCGCGCCACGCTCATCGAGCCGGGCACCGATCCCGGCGCGCAAGCCGAGTGCTGCCTGCGGATCACCGCCCCGGTCGACGGTCGCGTGCTGGATATCGAGGTCATCAGCGAACGCCCGGTTGCGGCGGGCACGCGGCTTTTGTCCATCGGTGCGCCGGATGATCTCGAGATCGTCGCCGATGTGCTCTCGACCGACGCCGTGCGCCTCGAGATCGGGGACCGCGCCATCGTCGAGCGATGGGGCGGCGCCGATGTGCTGGAGGCGCGGGTGTCCAGAATCGAGCCGTCCGGCTACACCAAGGTGTCGGCCCTCGGCATCGAGGAACAGCGCGTCGACGTGGTGTTTGACCTGATCTCTCCGGTCACGCAGCGCCCGTCCCTCGGACACGGCTTTGCCGTTTATTTGCGGGTGGTCGAATGGGAAAGTGACGACGTTCTGCAAATCCCGCTCAGCGCGTTGTTCCGGCAGGACGGCAAGTGGGCCGTCTTCGTCGCCGAAGACGGCACATCTCGGTTACGCCGGGTAGAAATCGGCCGCATGAACGATCTGTCCGCCGAAATCCTGAATGGGCTCTCGGCTAGCGACGAGGTGTTGGTTCACCCGAATGAGCGGATCGAAGATGGAATTCCCGTGGTCAGGCTGAGAACGGCGGCGCAAAATTAGGGTCAGGACTTCGATAACGGGGTCGGTTCAGTCAACATGTTTCGGGCAAGCAGAATGATCCGCCAGAGCCGTGCCTTTGGTTCGTCGTGTCGGCACTGATTTCTCTCGCGGCTTTCGGCAGAGGCCCCTCGGGTACATGCTTCGGTTCGTGGTCAGCGCGGTGGCTGCCACATGATGCGTGCAAAGACGCCCTTGTCGCTCCACCGCTTCCAGCGGTTATACAGGGACTTGTGCGGACCGTATTCCGCGTTCGGGCCCTCACCATCGCGCCACCGCAACCCATTGCGATTGATGAAGATAATACCGCTCAGGACGCGCCGATCATCGACGCGCGGCTTGCCGTGGCACTTCGGAAAATAGGGGTCCAGACGCGCCATCTGCGCGTCGGTCAGCCAGAAGAGATCAGGCATGTTCACCGCTCGATTTTCGAACCGTGAATCACGCGACCCAGAGGAAATCATTGGGTCCTGACCCAAATATCCATCAAGAATTTCCAATATTTGATTTGATCATTCAAACGGATCGCTACTGCTATTCGAAGGATTTGAGAACGGGTCTGCACTATTATTTATTCGTTCCATCATCTGAGATTGACAGGCCATTACTTCTTGGAAAGCGTCATATGTTCCTCTCAAAGATAAGTTTGCAATTTCATTCCCGGAATAAAAGACGCGAACGCCGGTCATTCGCATAAACTCATTAATAAATGAATCTGCTTTCCCTTCTTCGAAAGACAAGTCAAAAACTAAAACAGGTAATTGATCATTAAAACGATGGGCCGTCGCCAATCCAGTCCATGGCTCCAAGTTGCCAAACTGAATCTTCATATCGTAAAGTTTTCCGGACTCCAAAGATTGCCAGGCTCCATTGCCAATAATGAACTGAAAAATGTCATCAGTCGGATTGAGTTGAGCGCGTAAAACTGCTCCGCCATCGTAAGCGGCTGACATAAAACATCCGTAATCAATTGTGGTATCGACGTTGATGCTCCAGCCTTTGACGTCCTCTTTCCATGTTATTGTTTCTTGTGATATTGCCGGTGCGCTCATCAGAAAAACTAAGGAACACGGAAGGCTTAGCAGCAAATTCAGGCTTCTCTGCTTGAAAATAGCCATTCATATCCTCCCTCATTGGATTGATCTAGTCCTCAACCTGCACACGTCGAGCATCATCCTCAAACTGTGCCAAGAACGCTTCTCAAACGCAACCCACGTGATCTTGCGCCAGTGTCTACAATCTGGCCGCGCCATAATCCTGGAGGCTGACCTGTCGCCTTCGCGCTGCGCGGCGCAAGAAATTCCGAACCCCGTCTATCGGTATCGCCGCCCGCGCTGGTGCCGGGCATAAAGGTTATTCGGGGCGGGCGCGTAGGTGCCGGGCGGCTGATTCTGAGACCACGGACACAGCTTTTCATCTTGCGGACATAGGACGGACACGGAAAACGAGGAAGGGAAGGCGCTTGCCGCGCTTCCTTGTATCTTCCTGTTTTCTTCGGGTTTTTTGGCTCCGGCGGTAGGGATCGAACCTACGACCAATTGATTAACAGTCAACTGCTCTACCGCTGAGCTACGCCGGAACACGTGGGCGCGTATAGCAATCCGGTTCGGAGAGGTCCAGAGGCTTTGTGACAAAAATCATGCGCTTTGCCCGCCATCGTCGGACAGGGCGAAACGGGTCGTGCGCGACAGCGGCGACAGGGCCCTGACACGGGATTTCTGCATCAGGTCCACAAGGTGCGCAAGCACGTTGCGCGCCGCCGCCGGCATCAGCTCGGGGGGTGTGTCGGTATAGATGCGCCGCGCCAGCGTGGCGGCATCGGCGGGGCCGTGGGCGAGGCTGTCGAGTATCGCGGCCTCGCGCGCGTCGCGATGCGCGACCAGCCACCTGACGCGTGTCGCAGGCTCCGTCACCGGCGCGCCGTGACCCGGCAGCAGGCGGGCCGGGGAGGCGGCGGCGAGGCGCGCGCAGGAGGCGTGGAACTGCGTCAGGTCGCCATCGGGCGGCGAGATCAGCGTGCTGGCCCAGCCCATCACCAGGTCGCCGCTGAACATGGTCCCGCCACTCTCGAAGCACATGTGGTTGCAGAAATGCCCCGGCGTCCAGTGCGCGGTGATCCGCCAGCCGTCGCCCGCAATCGCCTCGCCATCCGCGAGCGCGTGATCGGGGGCAAAGCTCGCATCCACCCCCTCGCCGCCGCCGATCCCGCCTGCCTCGGCCAGCTGCGTCATCACGGCGCTGCGCCCCGCTTCGGCCCCGCCATAGGCCAGCATCGGCGCGCCGGTCTCCGCTGCGAGGCGGCGAGCCAGCGGCGAATGGTCGAGATGGGCGTGGGTCACGAAGATGTGGCTGACGCTCTGTCCGGGCCCGAGCGCGTCGAGAATCGCCGCGAGATGGGCGGGGTCGTCGGGGCCGGGGTCGATCACCGCCAGCCGCCGCTGTCCCAGCAGGTAGGTGTTGGTGCCCCAATGGGTCATCGGCGACGGGTTCGGCGCGAGGATCGCGCGGATGCCACCGCCCATATCACGCGCCTCACCCACTGGCGGGGGCGTGTCGGGCTGGGTCGTGTCGGTCATCGCGGTCTCGCTCTTTCTTCCCGGCGCGCTCGGGCGTAGGTTTAGCCATGTCGTTTCGCTGGCTCAAACCCTATCTGCCCCGCGGCCTCTACGGACGCGCCACGCTGATCCTGCTCTTGCCGGTGGTCACGCTCCTGCTGGTTGTCTCGGTGGTGTTCATCCAGCGCCATTTCGAGGGCGTCACCGAGCAGATGACCAACACCATGATACGCGAGATCCGGCTGGTTCTGGGTACCGATGACCCGGAGGTGGCCGAGATGCTCGAAATCTCGGTCCAGCCGGTGCCCGAGGCGGCGATGCCCGCGCAGGACACGCGGTTGTGGTATGATTTCTCGGGCATCGTGGTGGCGCGCGAGCTGCACGCCGCCTTTCCCGACCTGCTGCGCGTTGCGCTCGCCGATGACGACGTGGTCGAGCTCTATTTCCGGGGCAGCGGCGGGCTCTTGCGGTTTGTCTTCGACCGCCGCCATGTCTCGGCGAGCCAGCCGCATCAGCTGCTGGTCAACATGGTTGTGTTCGGGGCGCTGATGACGGTGATCTCGTTTCTCTACCTGCGCAACCAGCTGCGCCCGATCACCCGGCTGGCAGAGGCGGCTGATGCGTTCGGGCGGGGGCGGCATGTGCCCTACCGTCCTGCGGGCGCAACGGAGGTGCGCGCGGCGGGGCGGGCGTTCGTCGACATGCGTGCGCGTATCGAACGGCAGATCGAGCAACGCACCCTGATGCTCTCGGGGGTGAGCCACGACCTGCGCACGCCGCTCACGCGGCTGCGATTGGGTCTCGCCATGCTGGGCGAGGAGGAGGCCGCGCCGATGCTGCGCGATGTCGATGACATGCAGCGGCTGCTCGACGGATTCCTTGATTTCGCCCGTGGTGCGCAGGAGGGCGAGGCCGAGCCGGTCGATCCGGTCGCGCTCGTGCGCCGGATCGTCGATGACATGCGGCGCGCGCAGGTGGCGGTGACGCTGGTTGAAACCGAGGGCACGGGGGAGGTGCCGCTGCGCGCCGACGGGGTCAGGCGCGCGGTGGAAAACCTCATCAGCAATGCCGTGCGCTACGGCACCTGCGCCGAGGTCTCGGTGACGCTGTCGGAGCGCAGCTTGCGCATCCGGGTCGAGGATGACGGGCCGGGCATCCCGCCCGAGAGCCGCGACGAGGCGCTGCGCCCCTTTGCCCGGCTGGAACCCGCCCGCAACCAGAACCGCGGCACCGGCGTCGGGTTGGGGCTGTCGATCGTGGTGGATGTGGCGCGCGCCCACGGCGGCGCGCTGCGGCTGGGCGAAAGCGCGCGGCTTGGCGGGCTGTGCGCCGATATCGTGATCGCGCGGTAGCGGCAGGGGCGGAGAGGGGGGGGCGGGGCTTTTGGCCTTGAGCGGACGTTGGACCATCCGGTCCCGGCGCGGATTCAAGGCCGAAGGCCGCCGCGCCATCGCATGTCCGCCGCCCGGACAGGCGATTTGGCTAAGCTAGCGCACCGATTGCATGTTTTTCGGGAAAGCAGAAATAAAGTGCCCTGAAAAACCGTTGGATCGCCTGCCCGCGGACATGCGATGGCGCGGCTCACTGCAACGTCCGCTCAAGGCCAAAAGCTCCACGCCCACTTGCGCGAACGCGCCGACCTTAGCCGGTGCGCCGCTCGTCAAAGCTCAGCGCGATGAAGCCGGGGAGATGATCGCCCATGCCGACGACCTTGCCGCCGCCATTGTCGTCGCCGCGCCTGCCGCGTTGCCTGGGCTCTGCGGCGCGCTTCTCCTCGCGCGGCTTGGGTGCGTCCTTCTCGGGCGCGCTCTCGGTCCTGGCCTCCTCGGGGGCCGCTACGGGTGCTTCGGGTGCTTCGGGCGCGTCGGCTTTCTTGCGGCTGACGCTCCGCCCGCGGCCACCCCGGCTGCGGCTCGACCGGGGCGGGCGTTCGGATTTCGGCGCGTCCCCGTTGTTATCGCCGCTCTGCGCGGTCGCGTCCTCGTCGGCCGCGGGGCGGGCTCCGGTCGGATCGTCGAGCCGGGGGATGTCTTTCTGCAAGAGCGCCTCGACCGCCGCGAGGGCCTTCTCGTCGCGCGGGTTGCAGATGGTGAGCGCCTTGCCGGAACGGCCCGCGCGCCCGGTGCGTCCGATGCGGTGGACGTAATCCTCGGCATGGCCGGGCACGTCGAAATTGAACACGTGGCTGACCGCCGGCACATCGAGCCCCCGCGCCGCCACATCCGAGGCCACCAGCAGCTTCAGCTCGCCCGCGCGGAACGCGTCGAGCGTGCGCGTGCGCTGGCTCTGTTCGAGGTCGCCGTGGATCGGGGCCGCGTCATAGCCGTGCTTCTTCAGCGACTTGGCGACGGCATCCACGTCGATCTTGCGATTGCAGAACACGATCGCGTTGGTGCAGGCCTCGCCCTCGCCGTCGATCAGCGCGCGCAGGGCGGCGCGCTTCTCGGCATCCGCGCGGTCGCGGCGCGAAGGTTTCACCATTACCACGTGCTGGTCGATGGTTTCCGACGCGGTGGCCTGCCGCGCCACCTCGACCCGCACCGGGTTCTGGAGAAAGGTGTTGGTGATGCGCTCGATCTCGGGTGCCATCGTGGCCGAGAAGAACAGCGTCTGCCGGGTGAAGGGCGTGAGGCTGAAGATGCGCTCGATATCCGGGATGAAGCCCATGTCGAGCATCCGGTCGGCCTCGTCCACGACCATGATCTGCACGCCGGTCAGCAACAGCTTGCCGCGCTCGAAATGGTCGAGCAAACGTCCCGGCGTGGCGATCAGCACATCGACGCCCTTGTCGATCAGCTTGTCCTGTTCCTTGAAGCTCACCCCGCCGATCAACAGCGCCTTGGTCAGCTTGAGATACTTGGAATAGGTGTCGAAATTCTCGGCCACCTGCGCGGCCAATTCACGGGTGGGGCACAGCACCAGGCTGCGCGGCATCCGCGCCCGCGCGCGTCCCCGTGCCAGAAGCGACAGCATCGGCAGGGTGAACCCGGCGGTCTTGCCGGTGCCGGTCTGCGCAATGCCCAGCACGTCGCGCCCTTCGAGCGCGGAGGGGATGGCATCGGCCTGGATCGGGGTGGGGGTTTCGTATCCGGCCTCTTCGACGGCCTTGAGTACCTTGGGATTGAGGTTGAGTTCGCTGAATGTGGTCATGTGTATCCGCTTTAAGCGGACGCTGAACCCGGCCCGCACGTCTGTCATCGGGATGCGCGCACCCATTGCGCGCCAGGCCCTCGCGAGCCCCCCATCGCTGCCCGCTTACATCAACTGCCGGGGGCGGTCAATGCGGGCGGTCGGGGGCGTCGGGAAAGTGCCGCGCGCGCGCGGCATCGGCATCGAGGGTAATGGCGTGCAGGTGGCCATGCGCATCGAGGCGCGCGCGCAGCCCCGGCGTGGCGACGCAGACCTCCTGCCAAAAGCGTCGCAGCGCCGCCGCGCCGCCCTCCGCCTCGATCCGGCGAAAGAGCGCATTCATGTTGAGCCCGGTACCGTCCGGCGCGGCGGGCTTTAGCCCCTCACGGTAGGAACCGTGGGCCAGCCGGTAGGCATAGGTTTCGCGCCAGTGCTCCCACCCGGTGGCGTGCAGGTGGCACAGCCTTGTGCCCTGCAATTCCGGCGGGCTGGCATCCATCTCGCCGGAGCGAAAGACGTTGTGGATGCGAAAGCTGACCTCGGGATCGCCGGTGCGCACGAACACCTTGCCCGCCACATGGCTCAGGAACCCGCCGTTGAGATGGGCGCCGAAGCCGGGATAGATCGCCTCCGTCTCCTCGCGCCGCTGCCCGGGCAGCCGCGCGCAGGATTTGAACCAGGTCACGCCCTCGGGTGGCGGATCGTCCGGGTCGGGGGCGAGCGCCTCGACCGGGCGGACCCGCGCGCTGAGCGTGCCATCGGGCAGCGCGGCCAACTGCTCGGGCAGGGGGGTGGCCGGCCAGAGAAACTCGTCCACGTCGATATGGACGAGCCAGTCGACCTGCGGGCGGCGGCGCAGGCAATGCGTGGCGTTGATGCTCTGGCGCGGCTGATGCGCGTCGGGGCGCCCCGCGCGCTTGCGCCGCCTGCGCCAATAGCCGTCATCGCACACGATCACCCGGCACTTGGGATGGTCCCGCAGCGCCGCCTCGGCCTGCGGGTTGGGGGCGTCGAGATAGACATGCACCCGGTGCGCGCCCAGGTCGAGGTGATGGGCGGCGAAATTCAGGATGTCGCGGGCCGGGGCCTTGATTGTGGCCACCACGCCCCATGTGGGAAGGCTGCTCATGGGCCAAGGATGCGCGGGCCGCGCGGCGGGGGCAAGGGGGCAGGTGTGGGGGCAGGTCAGGGTCAGTGGGGTTTAGACGGGAATGGCCTTGAGCGGACGTTGGACCATCTGGTCCCGGCGCGGATTCAAGGCCGAAGGCCGCCGCGCCATCGCATGTCCGCCCCCCGGACAGGCGATTTGGCTAAGCTGGCGCGCCGATTAAATGTTTTTCGGGAAAGCAGAAATAAAGTGCCCTGAAAAACCGTTGGATCGCCTGCCCGCGGACATGCGATGGCGCGGCTCACTGCAACGTCCGCTCCAGGCCAATCGCACCCCTAACGACGCAACCAGCCTTAGCGGTTCCGTCCCACCCGGGCCGACCTCCGGCCCGCTCAGTCGAACTTGCGCGACGGTGCCAGCACGGTGGCCTCGCCGATCAGCACCTTCTTGCCCTCGACGAGGCAACGGCAGTCGAGCTGCACCCGGCGCTTGCCGTGGTCGATGCCCACCACCTCCACCTCGGCATGGACCATGTCGCCGGGGCGCACGGGGCCGAGGAATTTCAGCGTCTGCCCCATGTAGACGGTGCCGTGGCCCGGCAGTTGTTCACCGATCACCGCCGAGATCAGCCCGGCGGTGAGCATCCCGTGGGCGATGCGCCCCTCAAAGATCGTGTCCTGCGCGTAATCATCGTCGAGGTGAACGGGATTGCGGTCGGTCGAAACCTCGGCGAACATCTCGATATCGCGGTCGGTCACCACCTTTGCGAGGTGGCGCGTCATGCCCATCTCGATATCCTCGATGCAGATCGTGCCGCGCGGCATGTTGTCCAACATTCGCCCCTCCGGGTGGTTTGGTGCGTAATTATGAGGCGAATTCAGGCCCCGCTTTGGAATTTTATTACTTTGCGGGCGCAGAAAAATCAACCCCTAATCCATCACCTCAGATAGCCGATGGCATAGTTGGCATAGACATTTTCCTTTTCGAGGTATGCCTTTAGCGCTTTCTCATCGGGCTGCTGCGACGTTTTGGTCTCCTTCGCCGCCAGCCCGCCGGTGATGAAGAGGGAATCGATATCTTCGCCCATCGCGCCCAGGATGTCGGTCCGTGCCCCGTCGCCGATGGCGAGGATGCGCGCGTTGGCGGCGTCGTGCCCGACCTCCGCCAGGCGGCGATGGGCGAGGTCGTAAATCGGCGGGTGTGGCTTGCCGAAATAGAGGCTTGTCCCCCCCATCTCGGTATAGAGCCGCGCCAGCGCCCCCGCGCACCATTCGCGCACCTCGCCCCGGTCCACCACGATATCGGGGTTGGCGCAGAGCAGCTTGAGACCCTTCTGCTTGGCATAGAGGAACGTCGGGCGCATCTCGGCGGGGTCGGCCATCGGGTCGAACGGGCCGGTGCAGACGATGCCCTCGGCTTCTTCCAGCGGCACCATCGTGACGTGCACCGGCGCGTCGACCACCCTGATCGGCTCGAAGAACAGCTCTTCATGCGGCTGGCCGATGAAATACACCCGTTCGCCCACCGCGCCCTCGAACATCGCGGCACGGGCGCTGTCGCCGGAGGTGGCGATGGTGTCCCACGCGGCATCCGGTACGCCGAACGCGCGCATCTGCCGCTCCACGTCGCCGCGCGGGCGGGGCGAGTTGGTCACCAGCACCACCGCGCCCCCGGTTTCGCGATAGCGCACCAGCGCGGTGCAGGCATCGGGCAGGGCGCGCACCCCGTCATGGACACAGCCCCACAGATCGACGAACAGCGCGTCGTAGCGGGGGGCGATCTCCGAAAGGGCGGTGATGAGGCGGGTCATGGGCGTCTCCGTGCATGGGTCGCGGGCAGATATGGCAGGGCCGCCACGCTTTGGCCAGCGCGCATGGCCAACCGCCGCGATGCGATCTATGCTCGCGCCATGACCGAACGCATCATCCACACCGAGGCCGATATCGCCGAGGGCGCGGCGCACCTCGCGGGGCTTTGCCCGCGCATGGCCCATGCCCGCGACCTGGTGGGCGAGGTGCCGCTCAGGCGCCGCGAAGACGGGTTCGCGGCGCTCATGGGGGCGATCGTCAGCCAGCAGGTGAGCGTCGCCGCCGCCCGCGCGATCTGGGCCCGGCTGGAGGCGGCGGGACTGACCGCGCCGCAGGCCATCGCCGCCACGGACGAGGACGGGCTGCGCGCCGCCGGTCTCAGCCGACAAAAGGCACGCTACGTGCGCGCGTTGGCCGAGGCCGATCTCGATTACGCGGCCCTGCGCACGGCCCCCACCGACGAAGTGGTGACGACGCTCACCGAGGTGCCGGGAATCGGCGTCTGGACCGCCGAAATCTACGCCATGTTCAGCCTCGGGCGCGCCGATGTCTTTGCCCCCGGCGACCTCGCCTTGCAGGAATCGGCGCGGCTGCTCTACCGCCTGCCCGAGCGACCGAAGCCCGCGGCGCTGCGCGCGATGGCCGCGGACTGGTCGCCGTGGCGCGCGGTTGCGGCACGGCTCCTGTGGGCCTATTACCACGTCGCCAAGGACAGGGAAGGGATCGCATGACACGAGTTTTGCAGGCGGGCCGCAAGGACCCGCAATCGGGACAGGCGCGCTCGGCGGTGGTGTTCCTGCACGGCTACGGCGCCAATGGCGCGGACCTCCTCGGCCTCGCCGATCCGCTGGCCGAGCATCTTCCCGATACTCTGTTCGTCGCCCCTGACGCCCCCGAGAGCATCCCCGGCATGCCCTTCGGCCTGCAATGGTTCCCGATCCCGTGGATCGACGGCTCGAGCGAGGAAGAGGCCGAGCGCGGCCTGATGGCCGCCGCCGCCGACCTCGACGCCTTTCTCGACGCGCTGATGGTGGACGAGGATCTGCTGCCCGAACAGGTGGTGCTGTTCGGCTTCAGCCAAGGCACGATGATGGCCCTCCATGTCGCCCCGCGCCGCGAGGACGAGGTGGCCGGGATCGTGGCCTTCTCGGGCCGCCTGCTGCGCCCCGACCTGCTGGCCGACGAGACCCGCAGCCGCCCGCCGGTCCTGCTGGTGCATGGCGATGCCGATGACGTGGTGCCGGTGCAGTCGCTGCCGCAGGCGGCCGAGGCCTTGCAGGGGGCGGGCTGGAAGGACGTCTATGCCCACGTGATGGAGGGCACCGGCCACGGCATCGCGCCCGACGGGCTGTCCGTGGCGCTGGCGTTCATGCGCGACAAGCTGGGGCTCTGAGCGGCGCGGGGCCGCGGGCTCACTCCGCCGCGCGCAGCGGTGAACGGCCGCTGGCGCGCAACACGTCCGACACGTCTTCGGGGCGCGGCGTGTCGGCCTCCTCGTTCTCGCCATAGCCTGCGTGGGCTGCGTCGCGCTCATCGGGCCAGACCAGCTCCGTTCCCCGCGCCCGCCGCGCCGCGCGCGCCAGCGCCCAGTCGCGTGCCGTCCGGCTCGTCCGGCCCAGCGACAGCACCGCCAGCCCCCGCGCGACCCACAGCACATAGGTCACCGCCCAGACCCGCAGCGCCAGCATCGCAGGCGTAAAGACCAGCGTCAGCACCGTCGCGATACCGAGGCCAAACACCACCGCCGTTGCCAACTGCTTCCACCAGAGCGCGGTGGGGCTGTTAAAGGCATAGCCACCGTTGATGAAATCGAGGCTGAGGCCGAACATCATCGGCGCGAGGCCGGCCATCGTCGTGATCGTGGTCAGAAGCACCGGGCGGATGCGGTCCTGCGCCGTGCGGGTGATCGCCGAAATGCGCGGCATGTAGCGGGAATAATCCTGGTAGGTGTCGATCAGCACGATATTGTTGTTCACCACGATACCGGCCAGCGCGACGATGCCGGTGCCGGTCATGATGATGGAAAACGGCTGGTTCATCACCAGCATCCCTACCAGCACCCCGGTGGTGGACAGCACCACCGCCAGCAACACCAGCACCGCGTTGTAGACGCTGTTGAACTGCGCCAGCAGGATGATGAACATCAGGCCAAGCGCCCCCGCGAACGCCTTTTGCAGGAACTCGCCCGATTCCTCCTGATCCTCGGCGTCGCCGGTCCATTCATAGCTGATGCCCGGCGGCAACACGCCGCTCTCCAGCCACCCGGTCAGCCGCTCGATGCGCTCGTTGGCGGTGAGCGGCACCTCGCGCGTCTCGCCATCCGCGCCGGTCACCGCGGTGGTCAGCCCGTCACGCACCGCCGCCTTTACGTCGAAGAAGCGGGTCTGATCGATGCGGTCGATCTGCGCAAGCTGCTCGACCGGCCTGCGCGTGATGAAGGCCGACAGCGGCACGAGGCCGTTTTCCGTGCGGACCTTGAGCGTGTCGAGGGTCGAGAGCACCCGGTCGTCCTCGGGCAGGCGCACGCGAATCTCGATCTCCTCGTCGCTGCTGTCCACGCGCATCGTGTCCAGGAGGATGCCGCGTGTCACTAGCTGCACCATCGCGCCCACGGTCGCCACGTCCGCGCCAAATCGGCCCGCGCGCTCCACGTCCACGTCCACCTGCCAGTCGATGCCCGGCAGCGGCAGCGTGTCCTCGATCTGGTAGAGGCCCTCGGTCTCTTCGAACCGCGCCCGCGCCTCCTTGGTAAAGCGTTGCAGCGCCGCCCAGTCGTCACCGCGGATTCGCAGGTGCACCGGCTTGGCCGAGGAGGGCCCGCGCGCCTGCGCGAGAATCTCGACCATGATGCCGGGGATGCGCTCCAGTTCCGCGGTCAGGTCGTCGATGATGCGGTCGCCGTCATACGCCGGATCGACCACGCTGCGCCGCACCTCGAAATCCAGGAACGGCACGGTGAACCACGCCTCGGTGGACTGCGGGCGGTCTTCCCACGGGATGGTCTCGAACTGCACCTGCCCGATCGTGTCGCGCGGCGGCTGCGCGCCGCCGGTATTGTTGTTCAGCCCGCCCTCGCCGGCAAAGGCAAAGGCGGTGGTGACGCCGGGATGGGCGCGCACGATATCCTCGGCCTGCCGCACCAGGCTGTCTTTCTGGTCGAGCGACAGGTTGCCGCGTCCGCGCACGTAGACGATGGCCTGCTCCGGTTCGCTGTCCACGAAGAACTCTGTGCCGTTGTTGTTGTTGACGTAGAACATCAGTACCGAGCCGACGATTACGAACACCGCGCCGAAGGCCACCAGCGGCATCACCGGGTTGCCCACGATGGCGTGGATGACCCAGCCAAAGGCCGAGCGGCGATAGCCCGCGCGCACGCGGCCCCGCCTTTGCGGCAGCACCATGCGCCCCAGCGCCCGCACCCCGTTGCCAAGCCGCCGCGGGATGGCCAGAAGCCCCAGCAATAGCGCCGTCACCCCCGCGACCCCGGTAGCCATCAGCGCCACGGCACCCAGCACCAGCCCGAACACGGTGGCCAGCACCGGGATGACCGAGCCGAGGATGTCGCCGCCATCCATCATCGCGAATTGCGCGCTCACCTGTTCGAGCACCATTGGCAGCGTCCGCCCCGCCAGCGCCGCCGCGCCCGCCGCCCCCGGCAGCAGCAACAGGTGCCACAGCCAGAAACCACCGGCGATTGCCGCGGTGCGCTGATCGAACCACCGCTCCAGCCGCCCGGTCACGCCGCCGAGCACCGGCAGGTAGACCAGCGCCACCAACAGCGAGGCCGACAGCACGAAGATGAGCGTCACCGGCAGCATCCCCATGAACTCGCCCGGGATGCCCGGCCAGAACAGCATCGGCAGGAACGCGCAGAGCGTGGTGGCGGTCGAGCTGACCACCGGCCAGAACATGCGCTTGGCGGCGGCCACGTAGGCGTGCATCGGGCCCTCGCCATCGGCGATGCGCTTGTCGGCGTATTCCACCACCACGATGGCCCCGTCCACCAGCATCCCCACCGCGAGGATGAGGCCGAACATCACGATGTTCGACACCGCCACCCCCATCACGGCCAGCAGGGCAAAGCACAGCAGGAACGATGTCGGGATCGCGAATCCCACCAAGAGCGCGGGCCGGATGCCCAGCGCGGCCAGTGTCACGATCATCACCAGCGCGATCGCGGTCAGCACCGAGCCCTCGAGCTGGCTGACCATGGATTCCACCGTGCGCGACTGGTCGTTAGAGGTGCCCACGTTGACCGCGACCTGCAATTCCTCGGGCCAAGTCTTCTCCGCCTCGGCCACCTCCGCGCGCACCATGTCGGCGGTCTCGATGATGTTGAAACCCCGGCGCTTGACCACCTGCAACGCAACGCTGGTCTCGCCGTTGAACCGCGCGGTGCCGGTGCGGTCCTCGAAGGTGAGGTTGATCGTGGCCAGATCGCCCAGCGTCACCACCCGGTCGCCATTGGTCTTGATCGGCAGGTCGTAGATGTCGCGCGTCTCCTCGAACGACGACGGGATCTTGACCGCGAACGTGCCCTGCGCGGTGTCCACCTCGCCCGCGGCAATCAGCTGGTTGTTGTTCTGCACCACGTTGATCAGCTCGAGCGCGGTAACGTTGTAGGCCTCGAGCCGCAGCGGGTCGATCACCACCTCCACCATCTCGTCACGGTTGCCGGCGATGCCCGCCTCGAGGATCGGCTCCATCGATTCGAGCCGGTCCTGGAGGTCATTGGCCAGCCGCGACATGGTGCGCTCGGGCACCGGGCCCGAGAGGTTGACGATGATGATCGGGAACTCGCTGAAATTCACCTCGTTGAGGGTGTATTTCTCGAACCCGTCGGGAAACTCGGCCTCCGCCGTGTCCATTGCGTCGCGCACATCGGCGAGGATCTTGGTCTTGTCCCAGCCAAACTCGAATTCCAGCGCCACGCCGCCGTAATTCTCGGCCGCCGTGCCGGTCATCTTCTTCAGCCCGTCGAGATCGCTCAGCTCGCGCTCCATCGGCTTGACCAGCAGCTTCTCGCTGTCCTCGGCGGAAATGCCCGGGAACGGGACCGAGATGAACAGCGCGGGCACCTCGATATCCGGCTCCCCCTCCTTGGGCAGGCCGATATAGGCGAACGTGCCGGCGAGGACCGACAGAACCACGAAGGCCAGCACCATCCGCGCGTGCGCGGCGGCCCAGTCGACGATCCCGGTCATTGACCCAGCTCCCGGTAGCTCGGCTTCACGCGCACGCCCGCGCGCACGTATTCCTGCCCGATCACGATGATGTCGGCGCGCTCGGGCAGCCCGGTCAGCCACACACCCGCGGGCGTGTCGCGCATGAGCGTCACCTGGGCGAATCGCACGCGGTTCTCCTCGTCCACGAGCCGCAGTCCCAGAGTGCCCTCGTCATTGAGCGTCAGCGCCGATTGCGGCACCAGATGCGCACGCCGCCCCGCCGAGGCGATGGCGATCTCGGCGGTCTCGCCGTCGCGCAGCGTCAGGTCTGGGTTCGGCACGCGCACGTCCACGCGAAAGGTGCGGGTCGTCGGGTCCGCCGAGCGCGACACGAAGCTCACCTCGCCCGCCACCTCTTGGCCAGAGGCGGTGCGCGCGGTCGCGCGCGCGCCGGTCTCGACGCGCGCCACGTCGGTCTCCGACACGAACCCCACCAGCGTGATCGGATCGAGCTTCATCACGGTGGCGCAGAGCGCACCTGGCTGAAGCAGGCTGCCCAGCTCGGCGGTCTCGGTCTCCAGCACGCCGCCGAACGGGGCGTGAATCGTCAGCCGGTCGATCTCTTCCTCGGCAGCGGTCACGCCCGCACGGGCCGATTCGATGTTGGCGCGGGCGGATTCGAGCCCCGATGTGGCGCTCTCGACGCCCGACTCGGCAGCGCGTAGCGCGGCGCGGGTGGCGGCGACGCGGGTTTCCGAGGCGTATCCGTTTTTCACCAGGTTGCTTGCCGCGCGATAGTTGATCTGCGCTTCCTCCAGCGCCGCGCGCGCCTCCTCCAGCCGCGCCTGCGCCTCGGGCACGCGCGCCTGTGCCTCCTTGAGCCGCGCCCTGGCTTCCTCCAGCGTTGCCTGCCGCGCCGCCGGGTCGAGCCGACAGAGCACGTCACCCGCCTCGACAAACGCCCCCCGGCCCAGCGGCTCGGAAACCACCAGCCCGGATGTCTCGGCGCGCAGATCGACCTCCCGGTCGGCCTCGGTGCGCCCGCGCAACTTCACCGCGCTGTCCACCTCGCGCGCCTCCGAGCGCTGCACCACGACGCGCATCAGGCCCGGCTCGCCCGCCTCCGTGGCGCCGGCGGTGCCGGTCTCCTGTGCGGCCTCTGCTTCGGCCGCGTCCCCGGCGCCGGCGGGCAGCATCGCAACCAGCCGCTCCCGCTCGAACACGAAGGTATAGATGGCCGCAGCGACCAGGAGGGCGATCAGAACTGGAAACAGGCGCATGTCATGTCTTTCGAACGGATTACTGCGGCACACAAGAAGGCCGCGCATTACGGCCTTACCGTCATACGCTGAACCGACCGGTTCAGATTAAACCTTTCCGCCGCCGCCGACAAGCGCGATCTCGCGCGCGCCCCGCGGCCCTTGGCAGCGCGGGGCCGACACGCTAAGAGGGGCGGAAATCCTGCAGGGGGTGCGGCGTGAGCGACACGGACAGTTTCATTGACGAGGTGACCGAGGAGGTGCGCCGCGACCGGCTGTTCCGGCTGATGCGCCGCTATGGCTGGATCGGTGTTCTGGCGATCCTGCTGCTGGTGGGCGGCGCGGCATGGAACGAGTGGCGCAAGGCGCAGGCCGAGGCCGAGGCGCAGGCCTTCGGCGATGCGCTCCTCACGGCGCTGGCACAGGAGGACGCGGCCGAGCGCGCCGATGCGTTGCAGGCGATCCCGGCCCCAGGCCCCGGGGGCGCGGCGGTGGCGGGACTGCTCGCCGCGGACGCACAGGCCCGGGGGGACGCGCCGGGCGCGGCGACCCGGCTGCTCGCATTGGCGGACCGGCCCGACGTGCCCGCCATCTACCGCCGCATCGCGACGCTCAAGGCGGTGGCGCTGCCGGATACGGGGCTCTCGGCCGAGGCGCGCCGTGCGCGGCTCGTTCCACTGACCGACGCGCCGGGTCTTGTCCGGCTGCTGGCCGAGGAACAACTCGCCATGATCGACATCGAGACCGGCGCCCGCGCCGATGCGCTCGACCGGCTGGCGACGCTGGCGGTGGATGCCGAGGCGACAGAGGCCTTGCGCCGCCGCGTGGCACAGGTGATTGTGGCGCTGGGCGAGGATGTGCCCGAGATACCGGGCGCGCCCGGGCAGGCCGGGGTCGGACAATGACCGGGGGGCCGGGTATGACGCGACAGATGGGGGCAGGCGTGGTGACGGCGAAAACGGTTCTTCTCGCGATGGCGGCGGCCCTCGTTCTTGCAGGTTGCGAAAAGCGGGAGCCGATCCTGCCCGGCGAGCGCGAAAACATCCGCGAGGTGCTCCAGAGCGAGGCGCGGCGCGCACAGGCCGAGGAGACCCCGGTCAACCGCGCGGCCCCGATCTCGCTGCCCGCGGCGGTGACCAACGCCGCCTGGCCGCAACGCCCGGGCTCGCCCGCCACCCGCACCGCGCATCCCGCGCTTTCCGCTTCTCCAGCGCTGGCGTGGTCGGCGGGCATCGGCGCGGGCGATGGCCGCCGCGCGCGCATCACCGCTGATCCCGTGGTGGCGGCGGGCCGCGTCTTTACCCTCGACGCGCAGACCCGCGTCTCGGCGGTTTCCACGGCGGGCGAGGTGCTGTGGGCCACCGACCTCACACCGCCCAATGACAGCCCCGACAACGCTAGCGGCGGCGGGCTGGCCTATGGTGATGGGCGGCTCTTCGTCACCTCGGCCTTCGGCACTGTCACCGCGCTCGACCCCGAAACCGGCGCGGTGCTCTGGCAGCAGGATGTCGACGCGCCGACCACCACCGCGCCCGCGGTCTACGATGGGCTGGTCTACGTGGTGGCGGGCGACGAGGTCGCCTGGGTGCTCGATTCCGAGACGGGGCGCGTGCGCTGGCAGCTCTCGGGCACGCCCGACATTCACAATGTGCTCGGTGGCCCCGCCCCGGCGATCACCGAGAAATACGCCGTCTTCGCCTTCGGCGCGGGCGAGGTGCAGGGCGCGTTCCGCAAGGGTGGGCTGCGGCTCTGGGACGCGCAGATCGCGGGCGAGCGCCGCGGCGTGGCGAGCGCGCGTGTTCGCGACGTCACCGGCGATCCGCTGGTGGTGGGCGACCGCGTCTACGTGGGCACCCATTCGGGCCGCATGGTGGCGCTCAGCCTCGGCAGCGGCAAACGCCTCTGGACCGCGGGCGAGGGGCCGCTCAACCCGATCTGGCCCGCGGGCGGATCGCTGTTCCTGGTGAGCGACCGAAACGAGCTGGTGCGCCTCTCGGCCGAGGATGGCAGCCGTATCTGGGGCCAGCCGCTGCCGCTCTTCACCGCGCGCAAGCCCAAGCGGCAGGCGGGCATCGTCGGCCATTACGGCCCGGTGCTGGCGGGCGGGCAGCTCGTGCTCGCATCCGCCGACGAGAGGCTGCGCTTCTTCGATCCGGTCTCGGGGCGACTCACCCGCGAGACGGCGCTTCCCGGCGGGGCGGCGAGTAACCCGGTGGTCGCGGGCGGCACGCTCTACGTCGTGTCCAAGAAGGGTCAGCTTCTCGCTTTCCGTTAGGCCCTCGATCCTGTATCACGCACGCTTGATCGACAGCGGAGCCGCGTCATGTCCTTTACCCTCGCCATCGTGGGTCGCCCCAACGTGGGCAAATCCACGCTGTTCAACCGCCTCGTCGGCAAGCGCCTCGCGCTGGTCGATGACACGCCCGGCGTGACCCGCGACCTGCGCGAGGGGGCGGCGCGGCTGGGCGATCTGCGCTTTACCGTGATCGACACCGCCGGGCTCGAGGACGCCACCGACGACAGCCTCGAAGGAAGGATGCGGCGGCTGACCGAGCGCGCGGTGGAGATGGCCGATGTCTGCCTGTTCGTGATCGACGCGCGCGCGGGCGTGACGCCCACCGACGAGATCTTCGCCGATATCCTGCGCAAACGCTCGGGCCATGTGATCCTCGCCGCCAACAAGGCCGAGGGCGCCGCCGCCGAGCCGGGCGTCTACGAGGCCTACGGGCTGGGCCTTGGTGACCCGGTGCAGATTTCGGCCGAGCATGGCGAGGGGATGAACGAGCTTTACGCGCGGCTGATGCCGCTCTCGGACAGCTTCGACGCGCGGGCCGAGGCCGAGGCGCCCGAGACCGACGTGCCGCTCGACGAGGAAGCCGACCCCGACGACGAGACCGTGCCCGCCTATCTCGCGCCGACGCCCGAGCGCCCGTTGCAGGTGGCCGTGGTGGGCCGCCCCAATGCCGGGAAATCCACGCTCATCAACACCATCCTCGGCGAGGAGCGGCTGCTCACCGGCCCCGAGGCCGGGATCACCCGCGACGCGATCTCGCTCACGCTCGACTGGGACGGGCTGCCGGTGCGCCTCTTCGATACGGCGGGGATGCGCAAGAAGGCGCGGGTGCAGGACAAGCTGGAAAAACTGTCGGTCTCCGACGGGCTGCGCGCGGTGAAATTCGCCGAGGTGGTGGTGGTCCTTCTGGATGCCGCCATCCCCTTCGAGCAACAGGATCTGCGCATCGCCGACCTGGCCGAGCGCGAGGGCCGCGCCGTGGTGGTGGCCGTCAACAAGTGGGACATCGAAGAGGACCGGCAGGGCAAGCTGCGCGAGTTGAAGGAGGCGTTCGACCGGCTCCTGCCGCAATTGCGCGGCGCGCCCCTGGTCACCGTCTCGGCGCGGACGGGCAAGGGGCTCGATCGGCTGCGCGACGCGGTGCAAAAGGCCCACGAGGTCTGGAACCGCCGCATCCCCACGGCACAGCTCAACCGCTGGCTCGCCGGCATGGTCGAGCAACACCCGCCCCCCGCGCCGGGCGGCCGCCGCATCAAGCTGCGCTACATGACCCAGGCCAAGACCCGGCCGCCGGGGTTCGTGGTGATGTGCTCGCATCCCGACAAGATGCCAGAGAGCTATCGCCGCTACCTCGTTGGCGGCCTGCGTACCGATTTCGACATGCCGGGCACGCCCATCCGCCTGCACCTGCGCAGCCAGTCCGACAAGAACCCCTACAAGTCCCGGAAAAAGCCGGGCCCGTCGCGGCTGCGCAAGCACCTGTGATGCGGTCGGCGCCGGCGGCGGCCTTCCCCGGCTAGCGGCCCTCCGACCACAGCGCCTCGTACACCGCACCGATCCCGTCGGCCTCGCGGGTGACGCTGTAATGGCCCGTGGCCACCTCGCGCGCCGCGCGCGCCATCGCCGCGTGGCGGGCCGGATCGTCGAGCAACCCCGAGACCGCGCCCACCGCATCCCCGGTCACGATCCCGGCGCGCCCCTGCGCCGAGAACTCGGCGTAATGCCCGGCATCGGCGGCCACGAACGGCACGCCGCAGGCCATGCCCTCCAGCGGCACCATGCCATAACCCTCGTAGCGCGGCAGTTGTACGATCAGGCTCAGCGCGGGCAGCAGCCCGCGCAAATCACCGGGCGCGATCTCGCCCACGAACAGCAACCGCCCGGCCAGCCCCGCCCCGGCGACCTGCGCCTTGAGCCGGTCGAGAAACGCCATGTCCGCCTTGGCCGCGCGCCCGATCACCAGCGCGGTGAGATCGGGATGGCGCGGCAGCACCTCCAGCATCGTGGCCACGAACCGGTCGGTGCCCTTCTCGGGGCGGATGCGCCCGATGGTGGCAATGCCCCGCGCACCGGGATAGCCGGTGGCCCGCCACGCCGCCGCGCGCTCGCGGGCGGGGGCGAAGCGGTCGCAATCCACCCCGTGGGGCACCACCGCGTGCAGGTGCGGAACCAACTCGCCCGCCGCGTCGGTGGTGGCGATCACCGCATCCATCCGCGAGATGAGCCAGCGCGGCAGCGCCGAGTGGCGGCGCTGCGCGGCGGAGGTAAAAACGATGCGGATGGGCAGCCGCAGCACGTCGCGCGCCCAGAGCGCGGCGCGCATCTCGCTGTTGCGGCGCACGTGCCAGATGGTGAACGGCCGTGCCCCCGGGCTCCGCGACAGCCGCCGCGCCTCGGCCCGGCTCACCGGCGCGGGGCAGCCGGGCAGGGCGACATCCGAGAGCGCCATGTCGTAGCGCTCTGCCTGCACCCGCACCACCCCCGCCGCCGTGGCCGAGACCCCGGTGAAGTTGCGGTTGAAATTGGTGACGATGAGCTCGGTCATGGGCGGTGGGATCCGGATATTTCCGGCAAGATGAAGTGATCGGTCATGACGCGCCCTCCAGCCCCAGCGCGGCGGTCAGGTCGGCGGTAAGCGTGTCCAGCGCGCCCGCGTCCCCGGCGACGAACCCGCGCGCGGCGTCGCGCATCGCCTCGAGCCGGTCGGACGCGCCCAGGAGCCGCGAAAGCGACACCGCGAGCGCCGCCCCGTCCGCGACTTCTTCGCCCGCCCCGGCGGCATCGAGCGCGGGGTAGATTTCGGCGAAATTGGCATAGAGCGGCCCGTGCAGGATGGCCGAGCCGGCATGGGCGGGCTCATAGGGCGTGTGACCCCCCACCGCCGTGAACGACCCGCACAGGCAGGTGACGGGGCAGAGCGCATACCACAGCCCCATCTCGCCCAGCGTGTCGGCGAGATAGACCTGCGTCTCCGGCGTGGGCACGGCCCCGATGGTGCGGCGCGCCCCGGTGAATCCCCGCTCCGCGATCAGCACCTCCAGATCCGGGCCCCGCTCGGGGTGACGCGGCGCGACGATCAGCAATGCCTCGGGCAGATGCGCCAGCAGGCGGCGATGCGCGTCGAGCACGATCTCCTCCTCGCCCGGATGGGTCGAGGCGGCAAGCCAGACCGCGCGGTTGCCGATCTGCCCGGCTAGCGACGCGCGCGCGGTCTCGTCCACCGGCAGCGCGCCCGACAGCGCCTTGAGGTTCGGCCCCTGCCGCGCCCGATCGAGCCCGAGCGTGCGCAGGTTGGCCTCGGTGCGGGCGTCCTGGCAGTGGATCAGGCGGAAATGGCCCAACAGATGGCGCGCGGTGCGCGCCGCGCGCGCCCACCCGCGCGCCGAGCGGTCCGACAACCGCGCGTTCACCAGCGCCAGCGGCACGCCTGCGCCTGCGCTCTCGCGCAGCATTTGCGGCCACAGCTCGCTTTCCACGAAAACGCCCGCATCGGGCCGCCAATGGCGCAGGAACCGGCGCAGCGCAGGCCGCGTGTCGAGCGGCGCGAACTGGTGCCGGCTGCGCGGCGGCAGGCGGCGGGCGAGCATCTCTGCCGAGGTGGCGGTGCCCGAGGTGATCAGGAATTCGGTCTCCGGCTGCGCGCGGCCCCATTGCGCGATGAGCGGCAGGACCGAGGCGCTCTCGCCGACCGAGGCGGCGTGGAACCAGACCAGCCGCCCCTCGGGCCGGGGCAGGGTGGCGTGACCCATCCGCTCGCGCCAGCGCGCCGGGTCGGTGCCGTGGGCTGCGAGCTTGCGCCGCACGCGGGCGTAGGCCACTGGCCCCATGAGGTCGGCCGCCGCGCCGTAGAGCCGCAGCGGCAGGGGCGCATTGCCGCGGCGCATCAGCCGCCGGTATGGCTCATGTGGCGCGACATGCGGCCCTCGACCGACTGGCGCGAATAGTCGAAATCGTGGCCCTTGGGCTTCATCGCGATGGCCGCGCGGATCGCCTCTTCCAGCGGCGCGTCATCGCCGGGATGGTTGCGCAGCGCCGGGCGCAGGTCGGCCATGTCTTCCTGCCCGAGGCACATGTAGAGCTCGCCGGTGCAGGTCAGCCGCACGCGGTTGCAGCTTTCGCAGAAATTATGGGTGAGCGGCGTGATGAAGCCGATCTTTTGCCCGGTTTCCTCCAGCCGCACGTAACGCGCCGGGCCGCCCGAGCGTTCGTCCAGATCGGTGAGCGTGTAGTCCTCGGCCAGCCGGGCGCGCAGGTCGCTCAGCTTCCAGTATTGGTCGAGCCGGTCCTCGTTGCCGATATCGCCCATCGGCATGACCTCGATAAAGGTCAGGTCCATGTCGCGGCTCTTGCACCACTCGACCAGCGAGAACAGCTCGTCCTCGTTGAAGCCCTTGAGCGCCACGGTGTTGATCTTGACGCGCAGCCCGGCGGCTTGCGCGGCGTCGATCCCCTTGAGCACCTGCGGCAGGCGGCCCCAGCGGGTGATGTCAGCGAATTTCGTCTCGTCGAGCGTGTCGAGCGAGATGTTCACCCGCCGCACCCCCGCAGCATAAAGGTCATCCGCGAACCGCCCGAGCTGCGAGCCATTGGTGGTCAGCGTCAACTCCTTCAGCGCGCCCGATTCCAGATGCCGGGTCATGGCGTTGAAGAAGGTCATGATCCCCTTGCGCACCAGCGGCTCGCCGCCGGTGATGCGCAGCTTTTCGACGCCGAGGCGCACGAAGGTCGAGCACATGCGGTCAAGCTCTTCCAGCGTCAGCAGTTCCTTCTTGGGCAAGAAGGTCATGTTCTCCGACATGCAGTAGACGCAGCGAAAATCGCAGCGGTCGGTGACAGAGACGCGCAGGTAGGAGATGGCGCGCTGGAACGGATCTATCAGAGGAACGGTCATGTCAGGAAACTAGGCCCCGGTGCGACGCGGGGCAAGGGGCATCTTGCGTTGCGGTGCGCGGTTGCGGCGGTTACGCTGATCCCATGTCGGGAATGGTGCGTGTCGTGCTGGTTTGCCTGCTTGCCGGGGGCTGTGCGCTCCTCGGGCCGACAGAGATATCCACCGACCCGCCGCCCGCCCCACCGTCCGAAACCGCGGAAGACGAGACCGCCACGCCCCAGGACGCGCCCGCTACCCCCATGCTGCCCGCGACGACCGTCGCCTCGCTCGGCGATGTGACCCGCCCGGGGCTGTGGATGCGCACCCCGCTCGTCACCTCCCCGATGCGCGGGCGGGTGAGCGACCCGCGCACCGGGCGCGCGGTGGTGCTCGATCTCATCCCGCTCGAGGCCGAGCCGGGGGCGGGAAGCCGGATGTCGCTCGCGGCTTATCAACAGCTTAACCTGCCGCTCACCGCCCTGCCGGAATTGCGCGTCGAACCTGCAGGTTGAGCGTTTGAACCGTGAGGTTCACTCCACCGTCACCGATTTCGCGAGGTTGCGGGGCTGGTCCACGTCGGTGCCCTTGGCGATCGCCGTGTGATAGGCGATGAGCTGCGCGGGCAGCGCATAGAGGATGGGCGCCAGCACCGGGTCGGTCACCGGCATGGTGATCGCGCGGAACGTGCCTTCGCCCGCCGCCGCGATCCCGGCGGCATCCGAAACCAGAACGATCCGTCCACCGCGCGCCATCACCTCCTGCATGTTCGACACGGTCTTGTCGAATAGCGCGTCGCAGGGTGCCATGACGATCACCGGCAGGCTCTCGTCGATGAGCGCAATGGGGCCGTGCTTGAGTTCGCCTGATGCATAAGCTTCGGCGTGTATGTAACTGATTTCCTTTAATTTCAGCGCCCCTTCCAGCGCCAGCGGATACATCAGCCCGCGGCCGAGAAACAGCGCGCTCTGCACCGCGGCCAGGTCGCGCGCCACGTCGCGAATGCGGTGGTCGATCTCCATCGCGGTGTTGAGCGTGGCAGGCAGGCCGCGCAGGGCCGACAGCAGGTCTGAAAGCCGCGCCGCGTCCATCCGTCCGCGCACCCGCGCCGCGCGCAGGGCCAACAGCAACAGAACGGTGAGCTGGCAGGTGAACGCCTTGGTCGAGGCGACGCCGATCTCGGCCCCGGCATGGATCGGCAACGCCAGATCGCTCTCGCGCGCGATCGAGCTTTCCTCGACATTGACCACCGAGACGATCCCCTCGACCCTGTCGCGGCAATAGCGCAGGGCGGCCAGCGTGTCGGCGGTCTCGCCCGACTGGCTTACGAAAATGGCCAGCGTGCCGGGCACGATGGGCGGCTCGCGGTAGCGAAATTCCGACGCGATATCAACGTCTACGGGCAAACCCGCCAGTTGCTCGAACCAGTATTTCGCGGTGAGGCAGGCGTAATAGGCCGTGCCGCAGGCCACCAGCGTAAGCCGCTCGATACGCGCGAGATCGGGCAGCGCGTCGGGCAGGCGGATGTCGTCGCCGGCCTCTGTCAGGTAGTGGCGCAGGGCGTTGCCGATGACCATCGGCTGCTCTGCGATCTCCTTGGCCATGAAATGCCGGTGCCCGCCCTTGTCCACCAGCGCGTGGTCGAGCGCGATGGTCTTGACGAGCCGGTTGGCGCGGCGTCCCTCGGCGTCGGTGATGGTGGCGCCTTCCCGGGTGACGACGGCGATATCGCCTTCTTCGAGATAGGTGATGCGGTCGGTCATCGGCGCGAGCGCGATGGCGTCCGAGCCCACGAACATCTCGCCCTTCCCGTGGCCGATGGCCAGCGGGCTGCCCTTGCGCGCGGCGATGAGCAGGTCGTCCTCGCCCTCGAACAGGAACAGCAGCGCATAGGCCCCGTCGAGCCGCGCGATGGTGGCGCGGGCGGCTTCTTCGGCGCTCATGCCCTCGTGCATGTAGCGGCAGGTGAGCAGCGCCACCGTCTCGGTATCGGTGTCGGTCTCGTGGCCGAACCCGGCCTCGGCCAACTCGGCGCGCAGCTCGCGGAAATTCTCGATGATGCCGTTATGCACCACCGCCACCGGTCCGGCGCGGTGAGGGTGGGCGTTCGTCTCGGTGGGCGCGCCGTGGGTGGCCCAGCGGGTGTGGCCGATGCCCGCCTTGCCCGGCAGCGGCTGGTGAACCAGCAGATCGGAGAGGTTGACCAGCTTGCCCACCGCGCGGCGGCGGTCGAGGCCGCCCGCGTTGACCGTGGCAAGCCCCGCACTGTCATAGCCGCGGTATTCCAGCCGCTTGAGCGCGTCGAGCAGCATCGGTGCCGCCTCGTGATTTCCCAGAACCCCGACGATCCCGCACATCAGCGTTCTCCCTCGTTGCGAGTGTCTTTCGCCGCGCGCAGCCGCGCGAAGAGCCGCGCGGCAAAGCCGGGCTTGACCTCTTGCCGCGCCCGCGCCACGGCGAGCGCGCCGGCCTCGACATCGCGGGTGATCACCGAGCCCGAGCCCGTCATCGCTCCGTCGCCCACGCGCACCGGCGCGACGAGCATCGTATCAGAGCCGATAAACACATCCGCGCCGATGGTGGTGCGGTGTTTGTTCACCCCGTCGTAGTTACAGGTGATCGTGCCCGCGCCGATATTGGTGTTGGCGCCGATCGCGGCATCGCCGATATAGCTCAGGTGGTTGACCTTGGCCCCCTCGTCGAGGATCGCGTTCTTGACCTCGACGAAATTTCCGATGCGCACGTCCTCGGCCAGTTCGGTGCCGGGGCGCAGACGGGCATAAGGCCCCACCACCGCGCCGCGCGAGACGTGACAGCCCTCGAGATGCGAGAACGCCCGTATATGCGCGCCGGACTCGACCGTAACGCCGGGGCCGAACACCACGTAAGGCTCGATCACCGTGTCGCGGCCCACCACGGTGTCGCGGGCGAAATGCACCGTCTCGGGCGCGGTGAGGGTGATGCCTGTCTCCAGCGCCTCGGCGCGGGCGCGGGCCTGAAAGGCGGCCTCGGCGGCGGCAAGCTCGGCACGGGAATTGACGCCCAGCGTCTCGGCCTCGTCGCAGGTGACGGCGGTGGCCTTGAGGCCCCGCGCACGGGCGATGCCAACGATATCGGTGAGGTAGTATTCCCCGGCGGCGTTGTCGCGGCCCACTTCGGCGACCAGGTCGAAGAGCAGGCCCGCGGGCGCCATCACCACGCCGCTGTTGCACAGCCCGATGGCGCGTTCGCTGTCGCTGGCGTCCTTGAATTCGACGATGCGGATAAGGCTCTCGCCCTGCATCACCAGCCGCCCGTAACGGCCCGGCTCTTCGGGGGCAAAGCCCAGCACGACGATGTCGTGATGGCGCCGCGCCTCCATCATCCGCCCGAGCGTCTCGGGGCGGATAAAGGGCGTGTCGCCATAGAGCACCAACGCGTCGCCGTCGAAATCGCCAAGCGTGTCCGCAGCCTGCGCCACCGCGTGGGCAGTGCCGCGCTGTTCGGCCTGGATCACCACTTGCGCCACGCTGTCATGCGCGGCCAGCGCCGCGCGCACCGCGTCCGCGCCATGC
Organism: Roseovarius sp. B-10; assembly: GCF_056859295.1. Classification (NCBI taxonomy): domain Bacteria; kingdom Pseudomonadati; phylum Pseudomonadota; class Alphaproteobacteria; order Rhodobacterales; family Roseobacteraceae; genus Roseovarius; species Roseovarius sp. B-10. The sequence continues at coordinate 29,820 of NZ_JBSXOE010000017.1, forward strand.
CCCGCCACCACCACCGTGCGTGCAGGGTCAAGCGCCTCTCCTGCCGCGATGGCATGGACGAGCAGCGGCGCGCCCGCCACCTCGTGCAGAACCTTGGGCTGGTCCGAGTGCATTCTCGTGCCCTTTCCGGCGGCGAGAACGATCAGGGCAACGGACATGTTTCAATCTCTTTTCCGGTGACAACGTCTGCGTCGTTCTAGACATTCCGCAAAGTCGCGCAAGGGCGGGGCCAGTAAAACCTTGTGACCGTTCGGTGACAGCGCTAAGCGGTTTCCTGCCGGAACACGCACGATAAGGGGGCGCGATGCGCACCGTGGTCTTTGATCTCGACGGCACGCTGGCCGATACCAGCGGCGATCTCATCGCCGCCGCCAATGCCTGTTTTCGCGGAATGGGCGTGGCGGATTTGCTGTGCCCCTCGCGCGACGTGGGGGTGGCACTGCGCGGCGGGCGGGCGATGCTGCGGCTGGGCATGGAGCGGCTCGGGCGCGGCGGAGACGAGGCCGAGATCGACCGGCAGTATCCGCTGTTGCTCGCCGCCTACGAGGGCGCGATCGACCGGCACACGCGGCTCTATCCCGGTGCGATGGCGGCGGTGGAGGGCCTGCGCGAAGCGGGCTACCGCGTGGCCATTTGCACCAACAAACCCGAGGCGCTGGCGCGGCTTCTGCTGGAGAGGATGGGCGTGCTCGACCGGTTTCACGCGCTTACCGGGGCCGATACGCTGCCGGTGCGCAAGCCCGACCCCGAGCACCTGCGCGAGACCGTGCGCCGCGCGGGCGGCGATCCGGTGCGTGCGCTTCTGGTGGGCGACAGCGACACCGACCGCGACACGGCGCGCGCCGCAGGCGTGCCGTCGGTGCTGGTGGGGTTCGGGCCGTCGGGTGCGGACATGGCCGCGCTCTCGCCCGAGGCCATCATCGGCCATTTCGACGAGCTTCCTGCCGCGGTGGCGCGGCTCATCGGCTGAGCGCGGGGCGCGGTTTCGGCTTTCGTGAAAGAGCGGCGGCGGGCCATTGACGCAAGGCCCGGCGCACGCCAAAACCGGTGTATGACCGAGGTATTCAAAGGCAGCTTCACCCAGCAGGAGCCGATTCCCGACGAGGGAATCGCGGCGGCGCTCGAGGTGATGCGGTCGGGGCGGCTGCACCGCTACAACCTCGCCCCCGGCGAGCCGGGCGAGGCCGCGATGTTGGAACAAGAGTTTGCCAATCATGTCGGCGCGCGCCACGCGCTTGCCGTCACCTCGGGGGGCTACGCGATGGCCACCGCGCTGCGGGCGCTGGGGGTGGGGTCCGGCGACCGGGTGCTCACCAATGCCTTTACCCTTGCGCCGGTGCCCGGTGCCATCGCGAGCGTCGGCGCGCAGCCCGTTTTCGTGGGCGTGACCGAGGGGCTGACCATCGACCTTGACGATCTCGCCGCCAAGGCGGGACAGGCACGGGTGCTTATGCTCAGCCACATGCGCGGGCACCTGGCGGACATGGACCGGCTGATGGAGGTCTGCGATGCGCACGGCATCACCGTGATCGAGGATTGCGCGCACACGATGGGCGCGGCGTGGCGCGGTATCCCCTCCGGGCGCTGGGGCAAGGTGGGCTGTTTCTCGACCCAGACCTACAAGCACATGAATTCCGGCGAGGGCGGATTCCTCGTCACGGATGACGATGAGGTGATGGCGCGCGCGGTGATCCTGTCGGGATCCTACATGCTCTACGAGCGCCACGGCACGGTGCCGCCCGAGGAGGTGTTCGCGCGGGTGAAGTACGACACGCCCAACGTCTCGGGGCGGATGGACCACCTGCGCGCGGCGATCCTGCGCCCGCAACTGCGCATGCTGGAGGATCAGTGCGACCGCTGGAACGCGCGCTATCGCGTGGTGGAGGAAGGGCTTCGCGGCACGCCGGGCCTCATGCTGGTCGAGCGGCCCGAGGCCGAGCGCTATGTCGGTTCGTCGATCCAGTTCCTGCTGCTCGACTGGGAGGGCGGCGCCGTGGCGGAGGTAATCCGTCGTTGCGCCGCGCGCGGGGTCGAGCTCAAGTGGTTCGGGGGCGCGGAGCCCGCGGGCTTTACCAGTCGCTATGACAGCTGGCGTTATGCGCCGTCGGCGCCCATGCCCGCCACCGACCGCATCCTGCGCGGCATCCTCGACATGCGCCTGCCGTTGACTTTCAGCCTCGACGACTGCGCGCAGATCGCCCGCATCATCCGCGCCGAGGTGGGCGCGGTCTGGCAGAGCCGCGCGGCCTGACCTGACCGGCCCGATGGCACCGGCCGGACGGGGGCGCTGCCCCCACCGCCGCGGCGACTTCCCCGGAGTATTTGCCAAGAAGAAGCCGCTGCGCGCGGGATTGACGGGGTGTGCGGTTTGCGGCTATAAATGAACAAGTGTTCAATAAATGCCGGAGACCGGGGATGTTCAACGCGGTAATGAGCTTTGATCTGGGCGAGGATGTGAACGCCCTGCGCGAGATGGTGCATCGCTGGGCGCAGGAGCGCATCAAGCCGATGGCGGCGGAGATAGATCGCGAAAACACCTTTCCGAGCGCGCTCTGGCGCGAGATGGGCGACCTGGGTCTGCTGGGCATCACCGTGCCGGAGGAATATGGCGGCGCGGGGATGGGCTATCTCGCCCATGTCGTCGCCGTGGAGGAAATCGCCCGCGCCTCGGCCTCGGTGTCGCTCAGCTATGGCGCGCATTCCAACCTCTGCGTCAACCAGATCAAGCTCAACGGCAGCGAGGAGCAGAAGGCGAAATATCTGCCCGGCCTCATCAGTGGCGAGCATGTCGGCGCGCTCGCCATGTCCGAGGCGGGGGCAGGCAGCGACGTGGTGTCGATGAAGCTGCGCGCCGAGCGGCGCAACGATCACTACCGGTTGAATGGCAACAAGTACTGGATCACCAACGGCCCCGATGCCGATACGCTGGTGGTCTATGCCAAGACCGATCCCGATGCCGGATCGAAGGGCATCACCGCCTTCCTGATCGAGAAGACGATGACAGGCTTCAGCACCTCGCCGCATTTCGACAAGCTGGGGATGCGCGGGTCGAACACTGCCGAGCTTATTTTCGAGGATGTCGAGGTGCCGTTCGAGAACGTGCTGGGCGAGGAGGGGCGCGGCGTGCGCGTGCTCATGTCCGGCCTTGATTACGAGCGCGTGGTGCTGGCGGGAATCGGCACCGGGATCATGGCGGCGTGCCTCGACGAGATCATGCCCTACATGGCCGAGCGCCACCAGTTTGGCCAGCCGATCGGCTCGTTCCAGCTCATGCAGGGCAAGATGGCGGACATGTACACCGCGATGAACTCGGCGCGCGCCTATGTCTACGAGGTGGCCAAGGCCTGCGACCGGGGCGACGTGACCCGCCAGGACGCCGCGGCCTGCTGTCTCTATGCCTCCGAGCAGGCGATGGTGCAGGCGCACCAGGCGGTGCAGGCCATGGGCGGGGCGGGCTTTCTCAACGACTCTCCGGTGGCTCGCATCTTCCGCGACGCCAAGCTCATGGAGATCGGCGCGGGAACCAGCGAGATCCGCCGGATGCTGGTAGGCCGCGAGATGATGGGGGCGATGGGGTGAGCCGATGCCGTGTCGTCTGATCCATCTGCCGCTGGTGGCCTGTGCGGGGCACGAATATTTCGTCGATAGCCTTGGCCGGGTGGTGGACGTGGCGCGACCGGGGGTGGCGTCATGAGCACGATGCGGCCCCTCCTGCGCCGCGCGCCTTACGAGGCGCTCTGTGATGGGTTTCGCTGGGACATCCCGGCGCGGCTCAACATGGCGGCGCAGGTTTGCGACGACTGGGCAGCGCAGGAGCCGGACCGGCTGGCGATCCGCGATCTGTCGGGTGAGGGCCCGCACGAGGTGAGCTATGGCGCGCTGCGGCGTATGGCCGACGGGCTGGCGCAGGCGCTGGTGGCGCGGGGCGTGGCGCGCGGCGACCGGGTGGGCGTGTTGCGCAGCCAGGGCGCGTGGTGCGCGGCGGCGCATATCGCGATCTGGAAAATCGGCGCGATTTCAATCCCCTTGTTCAAACTCTTCAGGCAGGATGCGCTGACGAGCCGGGTGGGTGATGCGGGCGCGCAGGTGGTTATCACAGATGCCGAGGGCGTGGACATGTTGGCCGCTCTGGATGGCGTGACTGCCCTCGTTCCGGAAAAGACCACACTGCCGGACGGCCGGTTCGACACGGCAGAGACCGGGCCCGAAGAGCCGGCGGTGCTGATCTACACGAGCGGCACAACGGGCAGCCCCAAGGGCGCGCTGCACGGCCACAGGGTGCTGACCGGCCACCTGCCGGGGGTCGAGATGAGCCATGATTTTCTGGGTCAGGAGGGCGATTGCCTGTGGACGCCCGCGGACTGGGCCTGGATCGGCGGGCTGTTTGACGTGCTGATGCCGGGGCTGGCCATCGGCGTGCCGGTGGTGGCCGCGCGGATGGCGCGATTCGATGTCGATCAGTGCTTGAGGATCATCCGCGAAGGCGCTGTCAAAAATGTCTTTTTCCCGCCAACCGCGCTTCGGATGTTGCGCGCGGAGGAGGCCCACCTAGACGGGTTGCGCAGCGTCGCGAGCGGTGGCGAGCCGCTGGGGCCGGAGATGCTCGACTGGGGGCGGCAGGCATTTGGCCTGACGATCAACGAGTTCTACGGACAGACCGAGTGCAACATGGTGGCAAGCTCCTGCGCCGCGCTGTTTCCCCCGCGCCCCGGTGCGCTGGGCAGGGCGGTGCCCGGGCATGCGGTGGCCGTGATCGACGCCGAGGGGCGCGAGACGGCGGGCGAGGGCGATATCGCGATCGCGCGAGGATCCGCCTCCATGATGCTGGAATATTTCAACAAACCGAGTGAGACGACAGAAAAGTTCCGAGGCGACTGGATGCTGACCGGAGATCGGGGCGTGATCGTCGATGGGTATATCCGGTTCGTTGGCCGCGAGGATGACGTCATCACTTCGGCGGGCTATCGAATCGGGCCTGCGGAGATCGAGGATTGTCTGCTCACGCATCCGGCGGTGGCAACTGCCGGCGTGGTGGGCAAGCCCGACCCGCTGCGCACCGAGATCGTCAAGGCCTACGTGGTGTTGCGCCCTGCCGTCGAGGTTGGCGCCGAGGAACTTCAGGCATGGGTTAAGGAGCGGCTTTCAAGGCATTCTTACCCAAGGGAAATATCTTTTATTGATGCGTTGCCGATGACCGTCACGGGCAAGGTGATTCGCAAGGAGCTGAAGGCGCGTGCGGCGCGGGAGGCGGAGCAATGAGGGTGCACCACGAAAGAGGGGCCGGCGCGATGGCCGACCCCGTCATTCCGATCCTGTGCGGGAGGGGATCAGAATTTCATCACATAGGCCGCGTTGATCACCCAAGGGTCGATCTTGACGGTGCCGATGGGCGCGCCGCCCACCTTCACGTCGGTCTCGATGTCGATGTAGCGCACGTCGAAGCGGAACGCCGATTTCTCGTTGATCGCCACGTCCACACCCGCGTGCAGCGCAAGGCCCCAGGAATCGTCGAGGCTGACCGGCACGCCCGCGAGCGCGCCCTTGCCCGTGTCGTCGAAGAAGTAGGTGTAGTTGATGCCCGCGCCGACAAAGGGAGTGACCCCGCTCTTGTTGGTGAAGTGGTATTGCAGCGACAGGGTGGGCGGCAGGTGCTTGGTTTCCGCCACCTTGCCGGCACCCGCGAGGTTGATGTCGTGCTGGAACGGCCACGACGCGAGCAGTTCGACACCGATATTGTCGGCGACAAAATATTCCACCGTGAGCGTCGGGCGCAGGTTGCCATCGACATCAATGCTGCCAGCCGCGGTGGTGGAGCTGCGCGTGGGCTCGACCCAGCCGATGCCGAGGCCGAGGGTGAAATCGCCCTGCGACTGCGCGAGCGCCGGGGCGGCGGTCGCGCTCATGAGGGCGGCGAGGGTGAGGGCGGTGATCTTTTTCATGGTCTGTCCACTCTTGTTTTGACGCCGCTCGGTATGGACCGGCCGCGGCCCGATCACATTGACGTGAATCAAATTCGCCCCGTCCTGCCGCACTGCGGCATAATTGCAACACGCGACCTGACACAGGAGGTGCAGCCATGCGTCTGACATCATCGGCGCTGCCGTCATCCGAGGCGTTCCGGGCCAACCGTGACGCCCATCTCGAGGCGCTGCGCGAGGTCGAAGAGGCCGCCGTGGCCGCGGCTGAGGGTGGCGGCCAGGCGGCGCGCGAGCGGCACAAGGCGCGCGGCAAGATGTCCCCCCGCGCGCGGGTCGCGGGTCTGCTCGATCCCGGCAGCCCGTTCCTGGAGGTTGGGGCCACTGCGGCGCACGGTCTTTATGACGGGGCCGCGCCCTGCGCGGGCGTGATTGCCGGGGTGGGCCGCGTGATGGGGCGCGACTGCATGATCGTGTGCAACGACGCCACGGTGAAGGGCGGCACCTATTACCCGATGACGGTCAAGAAACACCTGCGCGCGCAGGAGATCGCCGAGGAATGTCACCTGCCATGCATCTACCTCGTCGACTCGGGTGGCGCGAACCTGCCCAACCAGGACGAGGTGTTCCCCGACCGCGACCATTTCGGGCGCATCTTCTACAACCAGGCGCAGATGAGCGCCAAGGGGATCGCGCAGATCGCCGTGGTGATGGGAAGCTGCACCGCCGGAGGGGCCTATGTGCCCGCGATGTCCGATGTCACGATCATCGTGCGCGATCAGGGCACGATCTTTCTGGCCGGTCCGCCCCTGGTCAAGGCGGCGACAGGCGAGGTCGTGACAGCCGAGGACCTGGGCGGTGGCGACGTGCACACGCGGCTGTCGGGCGTGGCGGACTACCTCGCCGAGGACGACGCGCACGCGCTGGCGCTGGCGCGGCGCGCCGTGGGCAATCTGGGCGGTGGGCTGGCCCCTGTCCGGGGGTGGCAGACGCCCGAGGAGCCCGCCTACGATCCAGAGGAAATCCTCGGCGTGGTGCCGGCCGATCTGCGCACGCCCTACGATATCCGCGAGGTCATCGCGCGGCTGGTGGACGGGTCGTATTTCGACGAGTTCAAGGCCCGCTTTGGCGAGACGCTGGTTTGCGGCTTTGCCCATGTGAAGGGCTGTCCGGTGGGGATCGTCGCCAACAATGGCGTGCTGTTCTCCGAATCGGCCTCCAAGGGCGCGCATTTCGTCGAACTGTGCAGCCAGCGGCGCACGCCCCTGGTGTTCCTGCAGAACATCACCGGCTTCATGGTCGGGCGCAAATACGAGAACGAGGGCATCGCCCGGCACGGGGCCAAGATGGTGACGGCGGTGGCGACAACCTCTGTGCCGAAGATCACCATGCTGGTGGGGGGCTCTTTCGGCGCGGGCAATTATGGCATGGCGGGGCGGGCCTATCAGCCGCGCTTCCTGTGGACCTGGCCCAATTCCCGCATCTCGGTAATGGGCGGCGCCCAGGCGGCGGGGGTGCTCGCCACGGTCAAGCGCGACGCGATGGAAAAGCGCGGCGAGCATTGGTCGGCGGAGGACGAAGAGGCGTTCAAGCGCCCGACGGTGGAGATGTTCGAGCGGCAGGCGCACCCGCTCTATGCCTCGGCGCGGCTGTGGGATGACGGGATCATCGACCCGCGCAAGAGCCGGGATGTGCTCGGGCTATCCCTGCGCGCGGCGCTGAATGCCCCGGTGGAGGAGACGCGCTTCGGCGTGTTCCGGATGTGAGGGGGCTGGTGCCGTGTCGAGGAGAAAGGTCACTCGTTTTTACCGAGGTGCGCGTCGCCACCCGAAGTGGGATTTGGGAACGCCGCCAGGTCAGCAGGCGCGTGCGGTACGTGACAAGATTGCCGACCCGCACTTTTATCTCAAAGCAGTCATGGTTGTTTGCGCTGTGGCATTGATCGCGCTCCCCTTAACGTCGGATGCGTTCATTACAAGCAAGACGCAAGACGACGTGACTGGCTGCCGGATCGTTCATGTGACCGACGGTGACACGGTTCGGCTCTATTGTTCTGGCCGTGGATTTCTATCCGGACGATTGACGGGGTTTGATGCGCCCGAACTCTTCAGTCCAAAGTGCTTCTCCGAATTTGCTATGGCACTGCGGGCAAAGTGGGCCTTGCGATGGATCCTCCTTACAACCGAGGACATCACAGTCGTGCGGGAAGGGACTGACAGGTACGAGCGTGCTTTGATCTTTCTGGCATCCGACGGGGTGCCTGTGGCTCGAATGATGATCGAACGCGGACATGCGCGCGCCTATGATGGTGGCCACCGAGAGGGCTGGTGTGAAGCGATGACGGGGAAAGCGGCGTGAGGGAGTTCATAGAATTGATGCAAGATGAAGCAAGGGGCGCGGGCCATGTTTGAACGTATCCTGATCGCCAACCGGGGCGAGATCGCGTGCCGGGTGATGCGCACGGCACAGGCGATGGGCGTCGAGGTGGTGGCGGTCTATTCCGATGCCGACCGCGGCGCCGCGCATGTGGCGATGGCGGACCGGGCGGTGCATATCGGCGGGTCGGCGCCTGCCGACAGCTATCTCAAGGGCGATGCGATCATCGCGGCAGCGCTGGAGACGGGGGCCGAGGCGATCCATCCCGGATATGGCTTCCTGAGCGAGAACCCCGATTTCGTCGAGGCGGTGGAGTCGGCGGGGCTGACCTTCGTCGGCCCATCGGCGCAGGCAATCCGGGCGATGGGGCTCAAGGACGCCGCCAAGACCCTGATGGAGGAGGCTGGCGTGCCGGTGGTGCCGGGCTATCACGGCAGCAATCAGGACCGCGAGCATCTGGCAGGGGCGGCCGAGGCCATCGGCTACCCGGTGCTGATCAAGGCCGTTGCGGGCGGCGGCGGCAAGGGGATGCGGCTGGTGGAGCGCGCCGGGGATTTCACCGATGCGCTGGAGAGCGCACGGGGCGAGGCGCGCACCGCCTTTGGCAACGCCGACGTTCTGATCGAGAAATTCGTGGAAAAGCCGCGCCATATCGAGGTGCAGGTGTTCGGCGACGGCAGACGCGCGGTGCATCTCTTCGAGCGCGACTGCTCGCTTCAGCGGCGCCATCAGAAGGTGATCGAGGAGGCCCCCGCGCCGGGCATGACACCCGAGATGCGCGCGGCCATGGGGCAGGCCGCCGTGCGCGCCGCCGAGGCCATAGGTTACACGGGGGCGGGCACCGTGGAGTTCATTGTCGATGGCTCGGACGGGCTGCGCCCCGACAGGTTCTGGTTCATGGAGATGAACACGCGCCTGCAGGTCGAGCATCCGGTGACCGAGGCGATCACCGGCGTGGACCTCGTCGAGTGGCAGTTGCGCGTGGCGGCGGGCGAGGGGCTGCCGCTCCCCCAGGAGGATCTGGCGATCACCGGCCATGCCTTCGAGGCACGGCTCTATGCCGAGGATGTGCCAAAGGGGTTCCTGCCCGCGACGGGGCGGCTGACGCACCTCGCGTTTCCGGACGGGGCCCGTGCCGATAGCGGCGTGCGGGCGGGCGACGAGATCAGCCCGTTCTACGACCCGATGATCGCCAAGCTGGTCACCCACGGCCCGAGCCGCGCAGTCGCGCTGCGTCGGATGGCGCGCGCGCTGGAGCGCACCGAGGTGGCAGGCACGGTGACCAACCTTGCCTTTCTCGGCGCGCTCGCGCGGCATGCGGGGTTCGCGGCGGGAGACGTGGATACCGGGCTGATCGCACGGGATATCGACGCGCTGGTCGTGCCGCCCGCACCGGGCCCGCGCGAGATCGCGCTGGCGGCGGTGGCGGGGCTGGGCCTCATGCACGAGGCGCCACCGGAGGCCGGGTTCGCCCTATGGCAGCCGCTGGAACGCACGGTAACGCTGCTCCACGCGGGCGACGAGATTGTGCTTCGCCTGGCGACCCTGTCGGCGAATGCTCATGATGTGACGGTGGGCGGGGTCTGCGTTGCGGTGCGGCGCGTGGAGGGGCAATGGCGGCTTGACGGCGCGTTCGCGCCGCAAGTGGCCGTGGACGGCGCGCTGATCACCGTCTTTGCACAGTACGGGCTGCGCTTCGAGTTGGTCGATCCGCTGGCGCGCGAGGGCGCGGCGGGCGGCGATGCCGCGCTCGTCGAGGCGCCGATGCCGGGGCTGGTGAAGGCGGTGCTGGCGCAGGCCGGGCAGACCGTCAGCAAAGGCGACCGGCTGGCGGTGCTGGAGGCGATGAAGATGGAGCACAGCCTGCTGGCCGCGCGTGACGGCGTGGTGGGCGAGGTCCTAGTAGCCGCGGGCGAGCAGGTCTCGGCGGGCGCGGCGCTGATCCGGCTGGAGGAAGAGGCATGATCCGCCTGCACCATGTGCCGCTGGCGCGTTCGCTGCGGGTGATGTGGCTGCTCGAGGAGCTGGGGCTCGACTACGAAGTGGCGTATTACTCGATCCGCGACGGCTCGTTGCGCGCGCCCGAATTCCTCGCGCTGTCGCCCGCCGGGCGGGTGCCGGTGCTGGAGCATCATGGCGCGGTCTGGGTCGAGAGCGCGGCCATCGTGCAGATGCTGTGCGAGACCTACAGCGAGGCAGGGCTGATGCCACCGCCGGGCCAGCCCGAGCGCGCGCTGTTTCTGGAGGTGCTGAGCCTGTCCGAGACGGTGGGGTGCCTGTTGGAAAATCTCAACCTCAACCAGGTGTTCCTGCGACCGCCCGCGCGCCCCTCGGCCGCTGTGGTGAAGCTCCTGAACGCGCGGCTGCGCGCGGTGCTGGCGGCGATGGAGGCGCGGATGGAGGGCGATCACCTCCTGCCCTCGGGTTTCTCGGCCGCGGATATCATGTTCGCCTACGGGTTCGAACTGGCGCGCTATTACGTCGATCTGGACCAATACCCGCGCCTGATGGCCTATTGGGATGGCTTGCGCGCGCGCCCCGCCTATCAAAGGGCTAAGGCGCGGGACGGCGAGCAGGACATCTATGTGCAGGAGTTCTATCCCGTGCCGGAGGAGGGGTGATGGCCGAGAGTGTTGAAATCTTCGAAGTCGGTCCGCGCGACGGGCTGCAGAACGAGGCCGCCCGGATCGCCACGCGCGACAAGATCGCGCTGGTGGATTGCCTGAGCGAGGCGGGCTTTGCCCGGATCGAGGTGGCGAGCTTTGTCAGCCCCAAATGGGTGCCGCAGATGGCCGACTCGGCCGAGGTGCTGCGCGGCATCCGGCGGGCACCGGGGGTGCGCTATGCCGCGCTTACGCCCAATATGCGGGGGCTCTCGGATGCGCTCGAAGCGGGGGCCGACGAGGTGGCGATCTTCGGCTCGGCATCCGAGGGGTTTTCGAAGGCCAATATCAACGCCACCATCGAGGAAAGCCTCGCACGCTTTGCCCCCGTCACCGAGGCGGCGGGGGCCGAGGGGCTGCGCGTGCGCGGTTATGTCTCCTGCGTGGTGGAATGCCCCTATGACGGGCCGGTTGACCCCGCGCAGGCGGCGCAGGTGGCAGAGAGCCTGTGGCAGATGGGCTGCTACGAGATCAGCCTCGGCGACACGATCGGGCGGGGCACGCCCGAGGCGGTGGACGCGATGCTCGCGGCGGTGATGGACGTGGTGCCGGTGGATCGGCTCGCCGGGCATTTCCACGACACCTCGGGCCGCGCGCTCGACAATATCGAGGCGGCGCTGGCGCGCGGGGTGCGGGTGTTCGACGCCGCCGTCGGGGGCCTGGGTGGCTGTCCCTATGCGCCCGGTGCGGCGGGCAACGTGGCCACAGAGGCGGTGCAGGAGCGGCTGGCGGCCCTGGGTTACCAGACCGGGCTCGACCGCGAGGTGCTGGTGCGCGCCGCCGCGATGGCGCGGGCGCTGCGGGGCGAGGGGCAAAAATCTTGAACAGATTTTTCCCAAATTTCCTATGAAGAAATTTGGCGCAAGAAGGAGAGGGCATGACCGAGACCATCACCATCGAGGCTGACACGCGCGGCGTGGCCACGCTCTGGCTCGACCGGGCCGAGAAGCATAACGCCATGTCGGCGCAGATGATCGCCGAGTTGCACAGGGCGGCGCAGGATCTCGGCGCCGATGACGGTGTGCGGGCCGTGGTGCTGGCAGCAAGGGGCCGCACGTTCTGCGCCGGTGGCGATTTGGGCTGGATGCGGGCGCAGTTCGACGCCGAGCCGGAGCCCCGGTCGAAAGAGGCCGCGAAGCTGGCGCACATGCTTCAGGCGCTCAATACCCTGCCCAAGCCCCTGATCGGGCGGGTGCATGGCAATGCCTTTGGCGGTGGTATCGGGCTGATGAGCGTGTGCGACGTGGTGATCGGGGTAGAGGGCGCGCAGTTCGCGCTTACCGAGACGCGGCTGGGGCTTATCCCGGCCACCATTGGGCCATACGTGGCCGCGCGCATGGGCGAGGCAAAGGCCCGGCGCGTTTTCATGTCGGGCCGCCGGTTCGACGCGGACGAGGCGGTGGCGCTCGGCCTTCTGGCGCGGGCGGTGCCGGAAGCCGGACTCGACGCCGCCGTGGAGCAAGAGGTCTTGCCCTACCTCTCCTGCGCGCCGGGGGCCGTGGCGCGGGCCAAGGCGCTGCTGCGCGGCTTCGGGCCGCGCATCGACGACGCGGTGATCGAGCACACCATCGCGGCACTGGCGGAGACGTGGGCCGGGACCGAGGCCCCCGAGGGCATCGCCGCCTTTTTCGAGCGCCGCACACCGGGCTGGCAGCACGAGTGAGTCGCGGCCCTTGCCGCGCCGCGGCAAGGCGCGGTCCGGTTTTTGGACCAATTGCGGCACAAAGCCGCATACCATCGCATACAAACCTCAAGATTCCACCTCCCCGGGCTTGCAAACCGGTGTGGCTTCGGTTGACCGGGCAGAGGGGCAGGTTTAAACCCGGTCCATATGCAGCCAACTTGATGCGCGCTGGGCCGCGCATGAAAGGAGCCATCCCGTGGAAGAGATGCTGAGGGAATATCTCCCGATCCTGGTCCTTCTCGCGGTCGCCATCGGCCTGGGGCTCGTCCTGATCCTCGCCGCCGTGGTGCTCGCCGTGCGCCATCCCGATCCCGAGAAGGTGAGCGCCTATGAATGCGGCTTCAACGCCTTCGACGATGCGCGGATGAAGTTCGACGTGCGGTTCTATCTCGTGTCGATCCTGTTCATCATATTTGACCTCGAGATTGCCATGCTATTTCCTTGGGCAGTCGCGTTTCAGGACCTCAGCATGGCCGCCTTCTGGTCGATGATGGTGTTCCTGGCGGTCCTGACCGCAGGCTTTGCCTACGAATGGCGCAAAGGAGCGATGGAATGGCAGTAAAAGATCGTGACGACGCGCTCGTGACAGAGACCCAGGGGCTGGGCGAACAGAGCCCGCGGGTCAAATCCGGGCCGTCGAGCCTCGCACCGACCGAAGCGTACCAGCCCGGCAAGGACGTCGATCCCGCCTCGCAGGCGCTCAATGCCGAACTGCAGGACAAGGGATTCCTCGTCACCTCGACCGAGGACATCATCAACTGGGCGCGCACCGGCAGCCTGCACTGGATGACCTTTGGCCTCGCCTGCTGCGCGGTGGAGATGATGCACTCCTCCATGCCGCGCTATGACCTCGAGCGCTACGGCACCGCGCCGCGCGCCAGCCCGCGGCAGTCCGACCTGATGATCGTGGCGGGGACGCTGACCAACAAGATGGCGCCCGCGCTGCGCAAGGTCTATGACCAGATGCCCGAGCCACGCTATGTCATCTCGATGGGATCGTGCGCCAATGGCGGCGGCTACTACCACTACAGCTACAGCGTCGTGCGCGGCTGTGACCGGATCGTGCCGGTGGATATCTACGTGCCCGGCTGCCCGCCCACGGCCGAGGCGCTGGTCTACGGGATCATGCAGTTGCAGCGCAAAATCCGCCGGACGGGGACGATCGTGAGATGAGCAAGCAACTCAAGGAACTGGGCGAGTATATCGAGGCCAAGCGCGCCGATTGCGTGCTGGGTTGGCAGATCGCGCATGGCGAGATCACCGTCGATGTGGCCCCCTCGAACATCGCCGGGCTGGCGGAGTTTCTAAAGACCGATCAGAACTGCGCCTTTTCCACGCTGGTGGACATCACCGCAGTGGACTGGCCCGAGCGGCCCAAGCGGTTCGACGTAGTCTATCACCTGCTCAGCATGTATCAGAACCATCGCATCCGCCTGCGCGTGGCGATCCGCGAGGAGGACATGATCCGCTCGCTCTGCGAGGTCTATCCGGCGGCCAACTGGTTCGAGCGCGAGGTGTTCGACATGTTCGGCATCATCTTTACCGGGCATCCCGACCTGCGCCGCATCCTCACCGATTACGGTTTTCGCGGCTATCCGCTGCGCAAGGATTTCCCGACCACGGGCTATACCGAGGTGCGCTATGACGAGGTGCAGAAGCGCGTCGTCTACGAGCCGGTGAACCTGGTGCAGGAGTACCGGCAATTCGATTTCATGTCTCCCTGGGAGGGCGCCGACTACATCCTTCCGGGCGATGAGAAGGAGGACACCAAGTGATGGGCACGGGCTATGGAATGGGAGGCTACGGCATGGGTGGCGGCGGTCTGATCTTCATGCTGATCATTGCGTTGCTTATGGTGGTGCCGTTCTGGCGGCTGCTCCCGAAATTCGGCATCCCCAACTGGGTGTCGCTGGCGGCGATCATCCCGCTGGGGGCGCTGATCCTGCTGTGGGTGATGGCGTTCCGCGACAAGTTTGACGGGGGGCGCAAGTAATGGACGGCTCCAAAGGCTTCGACGACGCCCTCACGGGCGAGCAGAAGATCCGCAACTTCAACATCAACTTCGGCCCGCAACACCCTGCGGCGCATGGCGTTCTTCGGTTGGTGCTGGAGCTTGACGGCGAGTTGGTCGAACGCTGTGACCCGCATATCGGCCTGCTGCATCGCGGCACCGAAAAGCTGATGGAGAGCCGCACCTACCTCCAGAACCTGCCCTATTTCGACCGACTCGACTATGTCGCGCCGATGAACCAGGAACACGCCTGGTGCCTCGCCATTGAGCGTCTCACCGGCGTCGAGGTGCCGCGCCGCGCGAGCCTCATTCGCGTGCTCTATTCCGAGATCGGGCGCATCCTCAACCACCTCCTGAACGTCACCACGCAGGCGATGGACGTCGGCGCGCTCACCCCGCCGCTCTGGGGCTTCGAGGAGCGCGAAAAGCTGATGATCTTCTACGAGCGGGCCTGTGGCGCGCGGCTGCACGCGGCCTATTTCCGCCCCGGCGGTGTCCACCAGGACCTGCCGCCGGAACTGCTCGACGATATCGAGACCTGGGCCAACGAGTTCCCCAAGGTGATCGACGATATCGACGGCCTGCTCACCGAGAACCGAATCTTCAAGCAGCGCAACGTCGATATCGGCGTCGTCAGCCAGCAGGAGGCGCTCGACTGGGGCTTTTCCGGCGTGATGGTGCGCGGCAGTGGCATGGCGTGGGATCTGCGCCGCGCGCAGCCCTACGAATGCTATGACGAGTTCGACTTCCTCGTGCCGGTGGGCAAGAACGGCGATTGCTTCGATCGCTACCTCGTGCGGATGGAAGAGATGCGCCAGAGCCTGCGGATCATACACCAGTCCATCGAGAAGCTTCGCGCCCCCGAAGGGCAGGGCGATATCCTCACCCGGGGCAAGGTGACCCCGCCCAAGCGCGGCGAGATGAAGCGCTCGATGGAGGCGCTGATCCATCACTTCAAGCTCTATACCGAAGGATTCCACGTCCCCGAGGGCGAGGTTTATGCCGCGGTCGAGGCGCCCAAGGGGGAATTTGGCGTCTACCTCGTGGCCGACGGCACCAACCGGCCCTATCGGGCAAAGCTGCGCGCGCCGGGCTTTCTGCACCTCCAGGCGATGGACCATGTCGCCAAGGGGCACCAGCTGGCCGACGTGGCGGCATTGATCGGCACGCTGGACATCGTGTTCGGGGAGGTCGACAGGTGATCGATCTGGGCCGTCTGAGCGCGGGGCTGGCCGGGGTCGGGGGTGTCTCGCTCGCGGTGCTTGGCCTTGCCGTCCTGCGCGATCCGGCATCGGGCCTGCGGCTGGCCGGTCATCGCGCCGGGGGGATATGAGAGTGCTGCGCCCCACGATCCCGCTTTGCGCGCTGGGCGTGCTTGTGGCCTGTGCGGCGCCGCCGCCGGGCACCACGCAGGAGGATGCGGCGCGTTTTGACGCCGCGGCCGGGAGCCTTGGCTGCACCCTGCGCGACGAGGGCGATTACCTGGCCATGGAGATCCAGACCGGGCTGGCGCGCCAGCAGCTTCTGGACCTCGCGGCCTATCGACTGTCCACCGGGGGCGCCGAGCGGCTGCCCGACGGGGGCGTGAAACTGACCACAGGAGCCTGTGCCTGAGATGCTACGCCGTCTTTACCATGAGCAGCCCGAGAGCTTTGCCTTCACCCCGGCCAACCAGGCCTGGGCCGAGGCGCAGATCACCAAGTATCCCTCAGGGCGACAGGCGAGCGCGATCATCCCGCTGCTGTGGCGCGCACAAGAGCAGGAGGGTTGGCTGAGCCGTCCGGCGATCGAGCACATTGCCGCAATGCTGGACATGGCCTATATCCGCGCGCTCGAGGTGGCGACCTTCTACTTCATGTTCCACCTGCATCCCGTCGGTGCGGTCGCGCATTTCCAGATTTGCGGCACCACGCCCTGCATGCTGTGCGGCTCCGAAGACCTTATCGCCGTGTGCCGCGACAAGATCGCCCCGGAGCCGTTCCAGCTCTCGGAGGATGGCAAATTCTCGTGGGAAGAGGTCGAATGCCTGGGCGCGTGTTCCAACGCGCCGATGGCGCAGGTCGGCAAGGATTACTACGAGGATCTCACGCCCGAGGGCTTTGCCGGGCTGATCGACGCCATGTCGGCGGGCGAGGTGCCGCTGCCGGGCCCGCAGAACGGGCGCTATGCGAGCGAGCCGGCATCCGGCCTCACCAGCCTCAAGGAATTTGAGAGCGGACGCGCGCAATTCAATGCCAGCGTCCAGCTTGCCGCCGATCAACGCGACACGATCAAACGCATCGACGGCAGCGAGGTGCCGCTCACCGCGCCGTGGCACGACCTCGGGGCCAATCACGCGCCGGCGCCGTCGTCGGTGGCGCTCAACGAGGAACCGGTGAAGATCACCGCGAAGGGGGCAACGCCCAAGGCCGCCGCGCCCAAGCCGGAGCTAAAGGCCGCCGCCCCCAAGCCCGCAGAGCCCGCGCCAGCGAAAACCGAGACCGCGCCCGAGGCGGGCACACGCCCCGAGGCGCTCGATGCCCCGCGCGACGGCAAGGCCGACGATCTCAAGAAGATCAAGGGCGTGGGGCCCAAGCTGGAAACGCTGTGCAACGAGATGGGCTTCTACCATTTCGACCAGATCGCGAACTGGACCGAGGCCGAGGTCGCCTGGGTCGATGACAATCTCAAGGGGTTCAAGGGCCGCGTGAGCCGCGACGCTTGGGTCGAGCAGGCCAAATTGCTGGCCGAGGGCAAGGAGACGGAGTTCTCCACCCGGGTCAAGAAGGGCGAGGTCTACTGACCGCGTCTTAATTGATAACCAACGGGGGAAACGCACATGTCCGATACGTCCAAACTGAGCACTTGCCAGATCGTCTGCTGGGGTCTTTCGGGCCTCGTCGGCCTCATTGTTCTGTGGGCGGCGACCGGCGCGGTCGGCTTCCTCGCGGCGCTGCTTCTGGCGATCGCCTTGGTGGCGTTGCTGGGGCTGGCCTCCACGCGGCTGGTCTGCACCGGCGACAAGGCGTCCGTTTCCGAGGCGGACGCGGCCCCCACACCCGAACCGGCGCCCAGACCCGAACCCGCCCCCACACCCGAACCGGCCCCCGCCGCCGAACCGACGGCGAGCGCGGCCACGGCCGAGCCGCCGGCGCAGCCCGAGGCCCCCGCCACGGCGGTGCGCTCGGGTACGACGCTCTCGGGCGAAGAGGAACTGGCGTCGCGCAAGGGCGAATGGCGCTACGAGGGTGGAGCCGCGGCACAGTCCGATGCCGCCCGCCCCGAGGCGCTCGACGCACCGCGCGACGGCAAGGCCGATGATCTCAAGAAGATCAAGGGCGTGGGGCCCAAGCTGGAAAAGGTCTGCAACGAGCTGGGTTTCTACCATTTCGACCAGATCGCGAACTGGACCGAGGCCGAAGTTGCCTGGGTCGATGACAATCTCAAGGGGTTCAAGGGCCGCGTGAGCCGCGATAACTGGGTGGAACAGGCGAAAACCCTTGCCGCGGGGGGCGAGACCGAGTTCTCGACCCGGGTGGGCAAGGGCGATGTTTACTGAGCATGAGGAAAGATGCCGCAGCAGGATGCAGAAATCGCGCGCAAGGGGCGGCTGGCCGCGCTGGTGATCGCGGGCACGGGGGTCTTCTGGATACTCGCCACGCTCATCGGCGGCTGGCTGGCGCTCGATCTACGGGTGCGCGCGCTGTTCGACCTGATGGCGCTGGGCGGCTTCGTCTTCGCGCTCGTGCTCATCTATCAACTCTGGCGCATGCGTCAGGGCAACCGGAGGTAACGGGATGCTGAAAGACGAAGACCGTATCTTTACCAATCTCTACGGGATGCACGATCGCAGCCTCAAGGGCGCGATGGCCCGTGGCCATTGGGATGGAACGGCAAAAATCCTTCAGAACGGGCGGCAATGGATCGTCGATCAGATGAAGGCGAGCGGGCTGCGCGGGCGCGGCGGCGCGGGCTTTCCAACCGGGCTCAAGTGGTCCTTCATGCCCAAGGAAAGCGACGGGCGCCCGGCCTATCTGGTGGTCAATGCCGACGAATCCGAGCCCGGCACCTGCAAGGACCGCGAGATCATGCGCCATGATCCGCACACGCTGATCGAGGGTTGCCTGATCGCGAGCTTCGCGATGAACGCCCATGCCTGCTATATCTACATCCGCGGCGAATATATCCGCGAGCGCGAGGCGCTTCAGGTCGCCATCGACGAGGCATACGAGGCCGGGCTCATCGGTCGTAACGCGTGTAAATCAGGCTGGGATTTCGACCTCTACCTGCATCATGGCGCGGGCGCCTATATCTGCGGCGAGGAAACGGCGCTGCTGGAATCTCTGGAGGGCAAGAAGGGGATGCCCCGGATGAAGCCGCCCTTTCCGGCGATGGCCGGGGTCTATGGCTGCCCGACCACCGTCAACAACGTCGAATCCATCGCCGTCGCGCCCACCATCCTGCGGCGCGGCCCGGAATGGTTCGCGGGCTTCGGGCGGGCCAACAATGCCGGCACCAAGATTTTTGCGATCTCGGGGCATGTGAACCACCCCTGCGTCGTCGAGGAGGAGATGTCGATTTCCTTCGAGGAACTGATCGACCGCCATTGCGGCGGTATCCGCGGCGGCTGGGACAATCTCAAGGCGGTGATCCCCGGCGGCTCGTCGGTGCCGTGCGTGCGCGGCGAGCACATGCGCGATGCGATCATGGATTTCGACCACCTGCAGAAAGAGCTGAAATCCGGCCTCGGCACGGCGGCAGTGATCGTGATGGACAACAGCACCGACATCATCAAGGCGATCTGGCGGCTGGCGAAGTTCTACAAGCACGAAAGCTGCGGGCAATGCACGCCGTGCCGCGAGGGGACCGGCTGGATGATGCGGGTGATGGACCGGCTGGTGCGCGGCGAGGCGGGTGTCGAAGAGATCGACATGCTGTTCGAGGTGTCCAAGCAGGTCGAGGGTCACACGATCTGTGCGCTGGGCGATGCCGCGGCCTGGCCCATCCAGGGCCTTATCCGCAACTTCCGCGACGAAATCGAGGATCGCATCCGCGCCCGCGAGCGTGGTCGCACATCGGCGGTGGCGGCGGAATGAGGCACGCGGGCAAATACCGGCTTGGGGCCGTGGCGCTGCTTGCGCTTGCTCTCGTGGCAGGGTGCACCGAGCGCAAGGAGCGTGTGCTCTTCGATGGCAATTACTATCCTGGCAAGGCACGTGGCGAGCGGGAAGATCGCCGCGATTTCACCGCCACGGTGCGCCGCGCCGGGCGCGGCATCGAGGGCGCGCAAAAGGCCGCGGTTCATGAGGCGACGCGCTATTGTATCGAGAACTTCGGCACGTCCGAGATCGCGTGGTCTGGCGTGGCCGAGGGGCAGGAGGGGCCGGTCTATGCCCGTTCCGGGGATCGTCTGTCGGTATCGGGGCGCTGTATCATATGGAAGTGATCCGTTGCATACCCGCGGCCCCGCGCGCCTGTTATTGCATGACCGGCCGCCGCGCACCCATCTGTGGGGCATACGGGCGGGCCGTCACGGCCCGTGCCCGCCGGACAGGTGAAAGGAGACAGGCCATGCGCATGACAGGTACGGGACTGGCCGCGCTCGCGGTAGCGGCGATGGTGCCCGCGGCGAGCGCGGCGTCGCTGTCGCAGGAAACGGACATCAACACCGCGCTGTTCGAGATCGCGGTCGCCAACGAGATACGCAAGGAATGCGATAGCATCAGCCCGCGCATCTTTACCGCGATCGGGCGGATGAACGCGCTCAAGTCCGAGGCACGGCGGCGCGGCTATTCGGATGCCGAGATCGACGCCTACGTGAACGACAAGGCCGAGAAGCAAAAGATGCGCGCACGGCGCAACGAATATATCCGGGCGCAGGGCGCGGTCCCCGATGACGGGCCGAGCCTGTGCGCGCTGGGCGAGAGCGAAATCGCGAAGCAGAGCCGGATCGGCGCGCTTCTGGTAGCAAGGTGAGAGAAGATGGCTGACCTACGCAAGATCATCATCGACGGGCAGGAAGTCGAGGTCGAGGGCGCGATGACCCTCATCCAGGCTTGCGAGCAGGTGGGGGTGGAAATCCCGCGCTTCTGCTACCACGAGCGGCTGTCGATCGCCGGCAACTGCCGGATGTGCCTCGTCGAGGTGCAGCCCGGCCCACCGAAACCGGCCGCAAGCTGCGCGATGCAGGTCAAGGACATGCGCCCCTTCCCCGATGGCAGCCCGCCGCAGGTCTTGACCAAATCGCCGATGGTGAAAAAGGCGCGCGAGGGGGTGATGGAGTTCCTGCTCATCAACCACCCGCTCGATTGCCCGATCTGCGATCAGGGCGGCGAATGCGATCTTCAGGATCAGGCGGTGGCCTATGGCGTCGATTTCTCGCGCTTCCGCGAGCCCAAGCGCGCCACCGAGGATCTCGACCTCGGTCCGCTGGTCGAGACGCACATGACGCGCTGCATCTCCTGCACCCGCTGCGTGCGTTTCACCACCGAGGTGGCGGGCCTGCATGTCATGGGCCAGACCGGCCGCGGCGAGGATGCGGAGATCACCGCCTACCTGGGCGAGACGCTGGACAGCAACCTCCAGGGCAACATCATCGACCTGTGCCCGGTGGGCGCGCTGGTGTCCAAGCCCTATGCATTTACCGCGCGGCCGTGGGAGCTGACCAAGACCGAGACCATCGACGTGATGGACGCGCTGTGCAGCAGTATCCGCGTCGATACCAAGGGCCGCGAAGTCATGCGCATCCTGCCGCGCAACCACGACGGCGTGAACGAGGAATGGATTTCCGATAAGACGCGCTTCGTCTGGGACGGGCTGCGCCGTCAGCGGCTCGATAAGCCCTACATCCGCGAGGATGGTCGGCTGCGCCCCGCCACCTGGCCGGAGGCGCTGGGCGCGGCGGCCAAGGCGATCAAGGGGGCCTCGAAGCTCACCGGCTTGGTGGGCGATCTGGCCCCGGTCGAGGCCGCGTTCTCGCTCAAGTCGCTGGTCGAGGGGCGCGGCGGCATGGTCGAGTGCCGCACCGACGACGCGCAACTGCCTGCCGGAAATCGCTCCGGCTATGCCGGCACCGCGCGGATCGAGGAAATCGACACGGCGAAGCACATCACCCTCATCGGCACAGACCCCTGCACAGAGGCGCCAGTGCTGGGCGCGCGTATCCGCAAGGCGTGGCTCGCCGGGGCAGAGGTGATCCATGTCGGCCAACCGGCAGACCTGACCTTCGAGGCCACGCAGATGGGCGCGCGCAACAAGTTCCTCGCGCGGCTCGTCAAGGACGCGACCCCGACCGAGGGCGCTCTGGTCATCGTCGGACAGGGTGCGCTGCGCGGGCCGGGCGGCGCGGCGGCGCTCAGCCATGCCATGCAACTGGCCGAGACGCAGGGCGCGGGCCTTCTGGTGCTGCACACGGCGGCGGGCCGGGTCGGCGCGATGGACGTGGATGCCACCTGCGAAGGCGGGATCGACGCGGCGCTCGACGGCGCCGACGTGGTCTACAACCTCGGTGCCGACGAGATCGACATTCCCGCCGGGGCCTTTGCCATCTACCAGGGCAGCCACGGTGACCGCGGCGCGCACCGCGCCGACGTGATCCTGCCGGCGGCGGCCTGGACCGAAGAGCAGGGCGTCTTCGTCAACACCGAAGGCCGCCCGCAACTTGCCCTGCGCTCCGGCCACCCGCCGGGCGACGCCAAGGAGAACTGGGCGATCCTGCGCGCGCTCTCGGGCGAGCTGGACAGCACCTTACCGTGGGACAACCTCGCGCAGCTTCGGCAGGCGCTGGTGGCGGAGGTGCCGCACCTTGCGCGCATCGACGAGGTGCCGGAAAACGACTGGCAGCCGGTTCCCGCCGCCGAACTCGGGGCAGGGCAGCTCGAGGCGGCGATCGCGGATTTCTACCTGACCAACCCGATCGCGCGCGCCAGCGAACTGATGGCGGAGCTGAGCGCCAATGCCAAGGCGCGCCGCGAGCGACCGGTGGCGGCGGAGTGAGAATGGCGGCGGTGCTCATATCCGCGCTGGCCCTGTCGGGCTGTGCCGAGGGCGACGCCGAGCCCGTCTTCGCGCCCGTCTATGACGGAATCGAGACGGGGCTTCTGGATGGTGACCTCGTGAATTTCCGGGTCGCCATGCGCGGGGCGCGCGACGAGGCCGATGTCGAGCGCTATGCCGAGTGCGCGGCCGCGCAATACGCGCTCATCCGCGGCTACGGTTTTGCGCGCCATGTGCGTACCCTCGTGACCGAAGAGGGTGGAATCTGGCGCGGCGATGCGATTTACACGATCTCGGCGGCGCTGCCGCGCGGATTGAGGACGATCGACGCCCAAGTGACAGCCGCCAATTGCGCGGAAAACGGAATACCGATGGTGTGAGGACAAGGACCCAATGGCTGAATTCTTGACAACCCCGTTCGGCACCTTCGTGCTGATCCTCGCGCAGTGCCTTGCCGTGGTCGGCTTCGTCATGGTGTCGCTGCTGTTCCTCGTCTACGGCGATCGCAAGATCTGGGCGGCGGTGCAGATGCGGCGGGGGCCCAACGTGGTGGGCGTCTTCGGTCTGCTTCAGACGGTCGCCGACGCGCTCAAATACGTGGTCAAGGAAGTGGTCGTGCCCGCCGGTGCCGACAAGACGGTGTTCATGTTGGCGCCGCTTACCTCCTTCGTGCTGGCGGTGCTCGCCTGGGCGGTGATCCCGCTCAACGAGGGCTGGGTGCTGTCCGACATCAACGTGGCGATCCTCTTTGTCTTCGCCGTCTCCTCGCTCGAGGTCTACGGCGTCATCATGGGTGGCTGGGCGTCGAACTCCAAGTATCCGTTCCTCGGCAGCCTGCGTTCGGCGGCGCAGATGATCTCTTACGAGGTGTCGCTCGGACTCATCATCATCGGCGTCATCATCTCCACCGGCTCGCTGAATTTCGGCGCCATCGTGGCGGCGCAGGATACCGCCTACGGCTTCTTCGGCTGGTACTGGCTGCCGCACCTGCCGATGGTGTTCCTGTTCTTCATCTCCGCGCTGGCCGAAACCAACCGCCCGCCCTTTGATTTGCCCGAGGCCGAATCCGAGCTGGTGGCGGGCTATCAGGTGGAATATTCCGCGACGCCCTTCCTTTTGTTCATGGCCGGTGAATACATCGCCATCTTCCTGATGTGCGCGCTCACTTCGCTCTTGTTCTTCGGAGGCTGGCTGTCGCCGATTCCGGGCCTGCCCGACGGGGTTGTGTGGATGATCGCCAAGATGGCGTTCTTCTTCTTCCTCTTCGCGATGGTCAAGGCGATCACCCCGCGCTACCGCTACGATCAGCTCATGCGCATCGGCTGGAAGGTGTTCCTGCCGCTGTCGCTCGGCTGGGTCGTGATCGTGGCGTTCCTCGCGAAATTCGAAGTGTTCGGCGGGTTCTGGGCCCGCTGGGCGATTGGAGGCTGATCCATGACGCAGATCGACTATAACCGCGCCGCCGGGTATTTCCTGCTCAAGGATTTCTTCGTGGGCTTCAAGCTGGGCCTCAAGTACTTCTTCGCGCCCAAGGCGACGCTCAACTACCCGCATGAGAAGGGGCCGCTCTCGCCCCGGTTCCGCGGCGAGCACGCGCTGCGCCGCTACCCTAACGGCGAGGAGCGGTGCATCGCCTGCAAGCTGTGCGAGGCGATCTGCCCCGCGCAGGCGATCACCATCGATGCCGAGCCGCGCGACGACGGCAGCCGCCGCACCACGCGCTACGACATCGACATGACGAAATGCATCTATTGCGGCTTCTGCCAGGAGGCGTGCCCGGTGGATGCCATCGTCGAGGGCCCGAATTTCGAATTCGCCACCGAGACCCGCGAAGAGCTGTTCTACGACAAGGCAAAACTGCTTGCGAACGGCGATCGCTGGGAGGCCGAAATCGCCCGCAACCTCGAGATGGATGCACCCTACAGATGAGTGACCGCCAGAACCCCTTCGAGATGATGATGCGGCAGGCGCAGGAGATGGCCAAGGCCGTGAATCCCGCGCTCGAGAGCTTTTCGCCCAAGGGGTTCGAGAAGCTGTGGCCGACCATGCCCAAGGAATTCATGGAGATGAGTTTCGGTCGGGGCCTCAGCAAGGAGGGGCTTGACGCCAAGACGCGGCTGCTGCTCACGCTCGCGGGGCTGACCATGCTGGGTGCACAGAGCGACACCCAAATCCGCCTCACCGTGCGCCACGCGCTCGAGGCGGGCGCGACCAAGGAAGAGATCGCCGAGACCATCGCCCAGATGGCGATGTTTGCCGGCGTGCCCTCGATGACCCGGGCGATGGATTTCGCCCGCGAGGTGATGGACGAGGACGACGAGAAAGGATCGGAAAAATGACGATTGCGGCGATGTCCTTCTATCTCTTCGCCACGGCGCTGCTTGCCGGGGGGCTGTTGACCGTCATCAGCCGCAACCCCGTGCATTCGGTGCTGTGGCTGATCCTGTCGTTCATCAGCGCGGCGGGGCTCTTCGTGCTTCTGGGTGCGGAATTCGTGGCGATGCTGCTCATCATCGTCTACGTCGGCGCGGTGGCGGTGTTGTTCCTCTTCGTGGTGATGATGCTCGACGTGGATTTCGCCGAGTTGAAGGCGGAGATGGCGAAATACATGCCGCTGGCGCTGCTCATCGGGGTGATCCTGCTGATGCAGTTCGGGCTGGTCTTCGGCAACTGGCAGATGGCCGATGGCGCGATGGACGCGCGCGCGGCGGTGACACCCGATGGCGTGCAGAACACGGCGGCGCTCGGGATGCTGCTCTACGACACATATTTCATCCTGTTCCAGCTCGCCGGGCTGATCCTGCTGGTGGCGATGATCGGCGCGATCGTGCTGACGCTGCGCCACCGCGAAGGGGTCAAGCGGCAGGACGTGCTGACGCAGATGTACCGCGACCCCGCCAAGGCGATGGAGTTGAAGGACGTGCGACCGGGGCAGGGCCTCTGACCGCCGCGTGAGCGGATAGATACCATGCGGGGCGCACATGCCTTGCGGGACCAAAGACGACAATCGGGCAATGGCCCGGGGGGACAGACATGATCGGACTTGAACATTACCTGACGGTGGCCGCCGCGCTCTTCGTCATCGGCATCTTCGGCCTCTTTCTCAACCGCAAGAACGTGATCGTGCTGCTGATGTCGATCGAGCTGATGCTACTGTCGGTCAACGTCAACCTCGTCGCCTTCTCCGCCCACCTGGGCGATCTGGTAGGGCAGGTCTTCACCCTCTTCGTGCTGACCGTCGCCGCCGCCGAGGCGGCCATCGGCCTCGCGATCCTCGTGTGCTTCTTCCGCAACCGCGGGACCATCGCCGTCGAAGACGTCAACGTGATGAAAGGCTGATCCCGATGATCTACAAGATAATCCTCTTCGCGCCGCTCATCGGGGCGATCATCGCGGGCTTCGGCTGGCGGATCATCGGCGACAAGGGCGCGCAATGGCTGACCACCGGCCTGTTGTTCCTCGCCATGGTCCTGAGCTGGGTTGTGTTCCTGCAAGGCGCATCCGAGGCGCAGGCGGTGCATGTCCTCGACTGGGTGCAGTCGGGAACGCTCTATGCCGACTGGTCGATCCGGGTGGATCGGCTCACCACGATCATGCTGATCGTGGTCACCACCGTCTCGGCGCTCGTGCATCTCTACTCGGTGGGCTACATGGCCCATGACGCGAATTTCCGCGAGGGCGAGAGCTATCGCCCGCGTTTCTTCGCCTACCTGTCGTTCTTCACCTTCGCGATGCTGATGCTGGTGACCTCCGACAACCTCGTGCAGATGTTCTTCGGCTGGGAGGGCGTGGGCGTCGCCTCTTACCTGCTGATCGGCTTCTATTTCCGCAAGCCGTCCGCCAATGCCGCCGCGATCAAGGCTTTCGTGGTCAACCGCGTCGGCGATTTCGGCTTCGCGCTGGGGATCATGGCGCTCTATTTCCTGACCGACTCGGTGCGCTTTGGCGACATCTTCGCCGCAGCCCCCATGCTGGCCGAGACGCAGCTCACCTTCCTGTGGACAGAGTGGAACGCCGCCAACCTGATCGCCTTCCTGCTGTTTGTCGGGGCGATGGGCAAATCGGCGCAGCTTTTCCTGCACACCTGGCTGCCCGACGCGATGGAAGGCCCGACGCCGGTGTCGGCGCTGATCCACGCGGCGACGATGGTGACGGCGGGGGTGTTCCTCGTCTGCCGCATGTCGCCGCTGATGGAGTACGCTCCGCAAGCCACGAATTTCGTGGTGTTCATCGGGGCATCGACGGCGTTCTTCGCCGCCACCGTGGGCCTCGTGCAGAACGACATCAAGCGCGTGATCGCCTATTCCACCTGTAGCCAGCTTGGCTACATGTTCGTGGCCGCGGGCGTCGGCGTCTACTCGGTGGCGATGTTCCACCTCTTCACCCACGCCTTCTTCAAGGCGATGCTGTTTCTGGGCGCAGGCAGCGTCATCCACGGCATGCATCACGAGCAGGACATGCGCCACTATGGCGGCCTGCGCAAGAAACTGCCCTACACGTTCTGGGCGATGATGATCGGCACGCTGGCCATCACCGGCGTGGGCATCCCGCTCACCCATATCGGCTTTGCCGGCTTCCTCAGCAAGGACGCGGTGATCGAGAGCGCCTGGGCGGGCACCGAAGGAGGCTATGCCTTCTGGATGCTGGTGATCGCGGCGCTGTTCACCTCGTTCTATAGCTGGCGGCTGATGTTCCTCACCTTCTTCGGCGTCGCGCGCGGCGACCGGCACACGCATGAGCACGCGCACGAGTCGCCCATGGTCATGGTCGCCCCTCTGGGCGTGCTGGCGCTGGGCGCGGTGTTCGCGGGGATGATCTGGTATGGCAGCTTCTTTGGCAGCCACGAGCAGGTGAACCGCTTCTTCGGGATCGAGGCCCATGCCGAGGCGAGTGCTGATCATGGCGAGGCGGCGGCGACGGAAGAGGCCGCCAAGGACCACGCGGCCCCCGCCACGGCCCCCGAGGGCGCGATCTTCATGGCAGAGGACAACCATGTCCTGGACGACGCGCACCACGCACCGGCATGGGTCAAGGTCAGCCCGTTCATCGCCATGCTGATCGGTCTCGTCACGGCGCTCTGGTTCTATGTCTGGGATCCCTCTATGCCCAAGCGCGTGGCCGAGACGAACCGCCCGCTTTACCTCTTTCTGCTCAACAAGTGGTATTTCGACGAGATCTTCGATTTTCTCTTGGTCCGCCCCGCCAAGGCGCTTGGGCAACTGCTGTGGAAGCGCGGCGACGGTGACGTGATCGACGGCTCGATCAACGGCGTGGCGATGGGGCTCATTCCGCGGCTGACGCGGGCCGCCGGGCGGGCGCAATCGGGCTACATCTTTACCTATGCCTTCGCGATGGTGATCGGGATCGCGGTCCTTGTCACCTGGATGACCATGTTCGGGGGGGCCAACTGATGGACAACCTGCTTTCCATTGTGACCTTCATTCCCGCGGTGGCGGCGGCGATCCTCGCCGTGTTCCTGCGCGGCGAGGACGCGGCGGCGCAACGCAACGCCAAGTGGGTGGCGATGATCGCGACCACGCTGACCTTCGTCGTGTCGCTGTTCATCCTGTTCGACTTCGACCCGTCGGATACCGGGTTTCAGTTCGTGGAAGAGCGCGAATGGCTGCTGGGGCTGACCTACAAGATGGGCGTGGACGGCATCAGCGTCCTGTTCGTGATGCTTACCACCTTCATCATGCCGCTGACCATCGCCGCGTCGTGGAACGTGACGGCCCGCGTCAAGGAATACATGATCGCCTTCCTGATCCTCGAAACGCTCATGCTCGGCGTGTTCATGGCGCTCGACCTGGTGCTGTTCTACCTGTTCTTCGAGGCGGGGCTCATCCCGATGTTCCTGATCATCGGCATCTGGGGCGGCAAGCAACGCATCTACGCCTCGTTCAAGTTCTTCCTCTACACCTTCCTCGGCTCGGTTCTGATGCTGGTCGCGATGGTGGCGATGTTCACCGATGCAGGCACCACCGACATTCCCACGCTGATGCGCCACGAATTCGCCTCCGAGGGCTTCTCGCTTCTGGGTCTCCACGTCGTCGGCGGCATGCAGACGCTGATGTTCATCGCCTTCTTCGCCTCGTTCGCTGTCAAGATGCCGATGTGGCCGGTGCACACATGGCTGCCCGATGCGCACGTTCAGGCGCCCACCGCCGGGTCGGTGGTGCTGGCGGCGATCCTGCTGAAGATGGGCGGCTACGGCTTCCTGCGGTTCAGCCTGCCGATGTTCCCGGTGGGGGCCGAGGTGCTGACGCCGCTCATCCTGTGGCTGTCGGCCATCGCCATCGTCTATACCTCGCTGGTGGCGCTGGCGCAGGAGGACATGAAGAAGCTCATCGCCTATTCGTCGGTCGCGCACATGGGCTATGTCACGATGGGCATCTTCGCGGTCAATCAGCAGGGGCTGGACGGCGCGATATTCCAGATGATCTCGCACGGGTTCATCTCCGGCGCGCTGTTTCTGTGCGTGGGCGTGATCTATGACCGGATGCACACCCGCGAGATCGACGCCTATGGCGGTCTGGTGAACCGGATGCCGGCCTATGCGCTGATCTTCATGTTCTTTACCATGGCCAATGTGGGCCTGCCGGGCACCAGCGGGTTCATCGGCGAATTCCTGACGCTGGTCGGCATCTTCCAGGTCAACACATGGGTGGCGGCCGTGGCCACCTCGGGGGTGATCCTGTCGGCGGCCTACGCGCTCTGGCTCTATCGCCGGGTGGTGTTCGGCGACCTCATCAAGGAAAGCCTGCGCACCATCTCCGACATGGGGACGCGCGAGCGCGCGATCTTTGCCCCCCTGGTGGCAATGACGCTGCTGCTTGGCGTCTATCCCCGCCTCGTCACCGATATCACCGGCCCCTCCGTCGAGGCGCTGATTTCCAATGTCGAACTGGCCCAGTCGGTCGCGCATGCCGCGACCGCGGTGGCGCAGGTCGCACACTGAACCGGAGGCCCTGAACCATGCAGGCTGATATCAACGTCATCCTCCCGGAAATCGTGCTCGCGGTCTATGCGATGGCGGCACTCCTGGGGGCGGTCTATACCGGGCGCGACCGGGTCTCGGTGCCGCTCGTCTGGGCGACGGCGGGGCTGATGGCGCTGCTTGCCATCTGGATCGGGATGGGCGGCGCAGGCACGCGCACGGCCTTTGGCGGCATGATCAACGACGACGGTTTCGCCCGTTTCGCCAAGGTGACGATCCTGCTGGCGGCGGCGGCGGTGCTGGTACTGGGACAGGATTACATGGCACGCCGCGGTATCCTGCGGTTCGAGTATCCGCTGCTGATCGCGCTGTCGGTCGTGGGCATGATGGTGATGGTGAGCGCGGGCGACCTGATGGCGCTCTACATGGGGCTGGAGCTGCAATCGCTGGCGCTCTACGTGGTGGCGTCGATGCGGCGCGACAGCATCAAGTCCACCGAGGCGGGGCTCAAGTATTTCGTGCTGGGCGCGCTGTCGTCGGGGCTGTTGCTGTTCGGCGCGTCCCTGACTTACGGCTTTGCCGGAACGACGCTGTTTTCCGGCATCCTCGCCGCGGCGGACGGGCAGGCGCCCGTGGGTCTGCTCATCGGGCTGGTGCTGGTGATCTCGGGGCTGGCGTTCAAGGTCTCGGCGGTGCCGTTCCACATGTGGACGCCCGACGTCTACGAGGGCGCACCGACGCCGATCACCGCCTTCTTTGCCACCGCTCCCAAGGTGGCGGCACTGGGTCTCTTCGCCCGCGTGGTGCACGACGCGTTCGGCGGCGTGGTGGGCGACTGGCAACAGGTGCTGGCGGCGCTCAGCCTCCTGTCGATGTTCCTTGGCGCGGTGGCGGCCATCGGGCAGACCGACATCAAGCGGCTGATGGCCTATTCCTCGATCGCGCATATGGGCTATGCGCTGATGGGGCTGGCCTCGGGCACGGCGTTCGGCGTACAGGCGATGCTGGTCTACGTGGCCATCTACGTGGCGATGAATGTCGGCACCTTTGCCTTCATCCTCAGCATGGAGCGCGGCGGCCAGCCGGTGACCGATATCCGCAGCCTCAACATGTACTCGCGGGCCGAGCCGGGCCGGGCGCTGGCGATGCTGATCCTCCTGTTCAGCCTCGCGGGCGTGCCACCGCTGCTGGGCTTCTTCGGCAAGCTCTACGTGCTGCGCGCGGCCTACGAGGGCGGGCTTGCCTGGCTCGCGGTTGCGGGCGTGGTCGCCAGCGTCATCGGCGCCTTCTACTACCTGCGCATCGTGTTCTACATGTATTTCGGCGAGGAGGGCGAGGCGCTCGAGACCGGGCGCTCGCCGGTGCAATGGGGATTCCTCATGGCCTCGGCGGCGGTGATGGTTTTCGGCATCGTCAACATGTTCGGCATCGAGACGATGGCGCAGGCGGCGGCGGCGACCCTTGTGCACTAGGCAAAGCGACGCCTCCGGCGGGGATATTTCGGGCAAGATGAAGCCGGGGGCGGGCTGGCCCGAGGGCTATGGACGGCGCGTGCTGGCACGGGTGGACAGCACCAATGCCGAGGCCGCGCGCCGCGCCGCCACGCTTGCCGGGCCGGAATGGATCCTCGCGCTGGAACAGACGGCGGCACGCGGGCGGCGGGGCAGGGCGTGGGCGAACCCGCCGGGCAATTTCGCGGCGACGCTGGCGATGCGCCCGTCCGAGAGCCCCGACCGCGTGGCGCTGCGCTCCTTCGTGGCGGCGCTCGCGCTTTACGACGCGCTGGCGGCGGCGACCGGGCGGGTGGACGGACTGGCGCTCAAATGGCCCAATGACGTGCTGCTGAACGGCGGCAAGCTGGCGGGTATCCTGCTGGAGAGCGCGGGGGCAGGGGGAGGGCTCAGCCATTTCGCCATCGGCATCGGCGTGAACCTCGTGGCCGCACCCGGTATGGCAGAGGTCGAGCCCGGCGCGGCGCGGCCCGTGTCGCTCTTGTCCGAGACGGGGGTGGCGATCGACCCGGAGGCGTTTCTCGACCTGCTCGCGCCTGCCTATGCGCGCCACGAGGCACAATTCGTTACCTACGGATTTGCCCCCATTCGAACGGCCTGGCTTGCGCGGGCGGCAAAACTGGGCGAAACCATCGTGGCGCGCACGACGCGCGACACCCATGAGGGGCGGTTCGAGACTGTGGACGAGGCCGGAAACCTCGTGCTCGTCACCGCAAAGGGCCGCACCAGCATCGCCGCGGCCGAGGTGTTTTTCTGAACAGAGGGATCGGGATGCTTCTGGCGATAGATTGCGGCAATACCAACACGGTGTTTTCCATCTGGGACGGCACACGGTTCCTGTGCACGCTGCGCACCGCCACCGAGCATCAGCGCACCGCCGATCAGTACTTCGTCTGGTTCTCCACCCTGCTCGGGCATCACGGCATTCGTGCGGACATCACCGATGTCATCATCTCGTCGACCGTGCCGCGGGTGGTGTTCAACCTGCGGGTCTTTTCCGACCGCTATTTCGGCTGTCGCCCGCTGGTCGTGGGCAAGCCCGAGTGCCGCCTGCCGGTGGACGTGCGCGTCGATCCCGGCACGCAGGTGGGCCCCGATCGGCTGGTCAACACGGTGGCGGGCCATGACCTCTACGGCGGCGACCTCATCATCGTGGATTTCGGCACCGCCACCACCTTCGACGTGGTGGCGCGCGACGGCGCCTATATCGGCGGCGTGATCGCGCCGGGGGTAAACCTGTCGCTGCAGGCGCTGCACGAGGCGGCGGCGGCGCTGCCGCATATCGACGTGACCAAGCCCGACCGGGTGATCGGGACCAACACCGTCGACTGCATGCAATCTGGTATCTTCTGGGGTTATGTCGGCCTCATAAACGGGATATGCGAGCGCATAAAGGCCGAGCGCGGCCGCGCCATGAAGGTGATCGGAACCGGGGGGCTGGCCCCGCTTTTCCAGCAAGGTGATGCCGCGTTCGACGGCGTCGAGGATGATTTGACGATGCACGGGCTGACCGTGATACACAGCTACAACAAGGAGGGCTGACGGCCCATGAGCAGCGAAAGACTTATTTACCTGCCCCTCGGGGGGGCGGGCGAGATTGGTATGAACGCCTATGTCTACGGCTACGGCAAACCGGGCAAGGAGCGCCTGATTCTCGTCGATCTGGGCCTGACCTTCCCGGACATGGATACCACGCCCGGTGTCGACCTGATCCTGCCGGACATCACCTGGCTGGCCGAGCGGCGCGACCGGCTGGAGGCGGTGTTCATCACCCATGCCCACGAGGATCACGTCGGCGCCGTGGCGCATTACTACGAGCGGCTCGGCGCGCCCATCCATGCCCGCGTCTTCACCGCCAACATCGTGCGCGCCAAGATGGCCGAGTATGGCCACCCCGACAAGGCGGTGCGCGTGGTCTCGCCCTGGCCCGAGACGGTGACGGCGGGGCCGTTTACCGTCGGTTTCGCGCCGATCTCGCATTCCATTCCCGAAAGCTCGGGGCTGGTGATCGACACGCCCGAGGGGCGGCTGGTGCATACCGGCGATTTCAAGATCGACCTCGACCCGGTGGTGGGCGAACCCTTCGACCGCGCGATGTGGGAAGACATCGGCGCGGATGGGATCAAGGCGCTGATCTGCGACTCGACCAACGTCCTGAGCGATCATGCCGGGCGCTCGGAGAGCAGCGTGGGCGACCCGATCACAGAGCTTGTCGAGGGCAGCAAGGGCATGGTCGTGGCCACCACCTTCGCCAGCAATGTGGCGCGGGTAAAGACGCTCGCCGAGGCGGGCATCCGCGCCGGGCGCTCGGTCTGCCTTATGGGCCGCGCGATGAACCGCATGGTCGAGGCGGGCAAGGAGACCGGCGTACTCACCGGCTTTCCCGCCACCATCCCGCCAGAGGAGGCGAGCAAGCTCCCCCGCGAGAGCGTGATGCTGATCGTCACCGGCAGCCAGGGCGAGCGCCGCGCCGCCAGCGCGCAGCTCGCCAACGGCAAGTATAACGGCATCACCATGAAGGAGGGCGACACGTTCCTGTTCTCCTCCAAGACCATCCCCGGCAACGAGCGCGGCGTGATTCGCATCATCAACCAGTTCTCCGAGCAGGGCGTGGATGTGATCGAGGGCGACGACCGCTATCACGTCTCGGGTCATGCCAACCGGCCCGATCTCGACGCGATGCACAAGATCCTCAAGCCGCAAATCCTGATCCCCATGCATGGCGAGCATCGCCACCTGCGCGAGCATGTGAAGCTCGCCAAATCCAACCGGATCAAGGGGGTGGTGGCAGTTAACGGCATGATGATCGAACTTGGTGGTAATGCCCCCAAGGTTGCCGAATATGTCGAGACCGGGCGCACCTATCTCGATGGCACGGTCAAGATCGGGGCGATGGACGGGATCGTGCGTGACCGCATTCGCATGGCGCTCAACGGCCACGTCATGATCAACGTCATCATCGACGAGGACGACGCGCCGCTGGGCGATCCCTGGGTCGAGATCATGGGCCTGCCCGAAACCGGGCGTTCGCGCGCGCCGCTCGTCGATGTGCTGGAGGAGGACCTCGCGCAGTTCATGGGACGCGCGGGCGACAAGACGCTGGCCGATGACGACAAGCTCGAGCAGGGGCTGCGCCGTGTCGCCCGGCAAAGCGCGCAGACCGAGATCGGCAAACGCCCCGAGGTGACGGTGGTCATCAGCCGCCTGACCGAGTGAGGAGGGGGCCGATGCGAATCGCCTGCATCATGACCGAGGGGGCCGGCCACACCGACCGGCTGCTCCATGATTTCGCGACCCGCGCGGCGGCGCGGGGGCTGCGGCTCTGCGGCACCGTTCAGGTCAACACCGATTGCGGGCCTGACCGACCCTGCGACATGGATGTGCGCGTGCTGCCCGACGGGCCGGTGATCCGCATCTCGCAAAGCCTCGGCACGGGCGCGCGCGGCTGCCGGCTCGACCCCGAGGCGCTGGAACAGGCGGTGACGGCGGCCGAGGCGCGTCTGGCCGCCGGGGCGGATCTGGTTATCGTCAACAAGTTCGGTAAGCACGAGGCCGACGGCCGCGGCTTTCGCGCGCTCATCGCCGAGGCGGTGGCGGCGGGCGTGCCGGTCATCATGGGCGTCAATGCCCTCAACGCGCCGCGCTTGGCCGAGTTTCTGGGCACCGACCCCGACCGGCTCGACCCTGCGCCCGCCGCGCTCGACGCGTGGCTGGAGCAGGGCGGCACCGACAAGAGGTGACGCCCGCGGCCGTGAACGGATATGCAAGGTCGCGCCGCGTGTGAATGCGGCGTTATCCCGCCGCCATCGTCTCTGCCGACGTGGCGCGCGCCCTTGGGAACGGCACCAGCCGCCCCTGCTCCTCGTCCCACAGCTTGAGCGTGAAGCTGCGCAGCGCCTCGCGCCAGCGGATCGGTGCGTGGCTTTGCAGGTGCGCGGGCAGGTCGCGCTGGCAGCGGCGCAGGTTGTAAGAGGGGATCGCGGGGTTGTAGTGGTGCAGGTCGTGATAGGCGATGTTTCCGGTGCCCAGATCCCACCACCAGCCCAGATCGAGCGAGCTTGAGCCGACCAGCGTGGCCTTGCGGAAATCGAGATCGGGCTTACGGTCCCAGTAGGTCTCCTCGAAATTGTGCTGGAGATACACAAGGAATACGCCGATCATGCCCCCCAGCATCGAGGCGGCGAACCACACCGCCACCCCCGCGATGCCCAGCCCCGCCCAGATCGCCAGCAGCAGCCCGGCGATCAACAGGTTATGCACGATCACCCCCGCAGCCCCCACGTCAGAGGTGTTGCGCGGCCAGCGATAGGCGATGAAATAGGTGAGAAACGCGCCCGCCGGCAGCATCAGCGCCGGGTTGCGGTAAAGCCGGTAGCGCAGCCGGGTCCAGCGGTCGGCCTCGGTCCACTCGCGCAGGGTCATGGTGTGGATCTCGGTGGTCTCGCGGTGGTCGAGATTGCCGAGATAGGCGTGGTGCATGTCGTGATTGTATTGCATCACCCGGTAGGGCGTGAAGGAAAATACCGACAGCAGATAACCGGCGAGATCGTTGACGCCCCGCGTGGCAAAAAGCGAACGGTGCCCGCAATCGTGCTGCAACACGTAGAGCCGCACCGAGGCAAAGGCGAGCACGATCACCGCCGCGACGGTCGCCAGCCACATCCCCGCGCCCCACGCCCACGCCCCGGCCACCAGCGCCGCGCCATAGGTGGCGAGCGTGGCCAGCAGCGACAGCGCGCCGCGCATATCGCTCTTCTTCGTGTAGGGCTTGAGAAAGGCGCGCATCTCTGCGGTCAGGTCGGTCGCGGTCATGGTCCCCTCCGTTCGTGGCGACACTAGCGAATTTGTCCTCGTCCCAAAATTGAACTTCCCGTGACGAAAAGCAAGACGCGCCCGGTGATCAGGCCGCTTCGGTGGCGACGCCGCGGATACGCCCGATCATCGCACGTAGCCCGTTGGAGCGCTGCGCCGAGAGGTGCTCGTCGAGCCCCAGCCGCGCCAACTCGGCTTGTGCATCGACCCGCGCCACCTCGTCGACCGGCAGTCCGTTATAGAGCGCGCGCAGCACCGCGATGAGGCCACGCACGATCATCGCGTCGCTGTCGCCGTCAAAACGGAATTGCCTCTCCTCGATCTGCGGGTGCAGCCAGACCTGGCTCGCGCAGCCATCGACCTTGGTCGCGGGCACCTTGAGCGCATCGTCGAGCGGCTCCATCCGGCGCCCGTAATCGATGACATAGCGATACCGGTCTTCCCAGTCCTCCAGGAAGTCGAAATCGCTCACGATCTCTTCGAATGCCTCGGTGGCCATGTGTGTCTCCTGTTCTCAACCTAGAGGTAGGCGCGCGCGTGGCAGAGGTCCAGCCCCCGCTTGCACCTTTTCAAGCCCGGCGCGATAGGGTAGGCGTGGGGCGGATTTTGACAGGGGTATCGGGCATGGAACGGCGGGTTTTCCTTGGTTTGGCGGCGGCTGGCTTGCTGGCGGGCTGTGGCGGCTTTCGCGAGTCGCGGATCAACCCGCGCAACTGGTTCGGGCGCAGCCGGTCGCGTCGCCGCGAGGCCGCCACGGCCGAACCCGGCACCAACCCGCTCATCCCGGAAAAGGAAGAGAGCGGCCTCTTTGACAGCCTCCGCAAGCGTGGAAAGGACGTCCCCTACGCCGGCACGCCCGTGGCCGAGATCAGCGCGCTTGTGGTCGAACGCGCCACCGGCGGGGCGATCGTTCGGGTACGCGGGCTCGCCGCGCAGCAGGATATCTACGATGTCCGCCTCATTCCCGGCACCCCCGACGCAGAGCCGGTGGACGGCATTCTCGGCTACGAGCTGCGCGCGGTGCACCCGCCCCTGTCCACCGCCACCGAGCTCCGCCCGCGCGAGGTGCAGGCGGCGGTCTTCGTTTCCGACAAGACGCTGGAAAGCGTGCGCGAAATCCGCGTGCGGGGGTTGCGCAACGAGCGCCTGAGCCGCCGCTGAACTGTTGTCTCGCTTGGCGCGGGATAACTGGTTCCAAGGCACGGGCAGGCCCGGGCGCCGTTCGGAAAAGCCGGAAAATTGGTCTGCTGTTGGCCTGTTCCTGCCGTTGCAGTGAGCCGCACCATCGCATGTCCGCGGGCAGGCGATCCAACGGTTTTTCAGGGCACTTTATTTCTGCTTTCCCGAAAAACATTTAATCGGCGCGCTAGCTTAGCCAAATCGCCTGTCCGGGGGGCGGACATGCGATGGCGCGGCGGCCTTCGGCCTTGAATCCGCGCTGGGACCAGATGGCGATGTCCGCTCCAGGCCGTTCCCCACGCCCTCAGAGCGTGGCGCGCATCAGCTGCAGCGACAGTGCCGCGATGACCAGCCCGGCCCCGATCTCCAGCGCCGTCAGCGCGCGGCCAAGCCCGCGCCCCTCCGCCGAGGCGAGCCGCGCCAGCGCGCCCTCGCGCAGAGTGACCGAGGCAAGCGCCACCGCCACCGTCACGCTCGCGGTCCCCAGCCCCATCACCAGGGTGCCGAGGACGCCCGCCGTCCCGATCCCCATCCGCCAGGTGAGGATCAGCAGGAACAGCGCGCCGGTACAGGGCCGGATCGCCACCGCGCCGACCAGCAGCACCGCGTCGCGCCAGCCGCGCACCCGCGCGACGTCGTCCACCGTCGGGCCGTGCCGGTGCCCGCACTCGGCGCAGGCAAGATCGTGGGCGTGGGCGTGCTCCCGCCATCCCCGCCACCAGCGCCGCACCCCGCGCAGCGCCAGCCATGCCCCGACCAGCGCGATGGCGCCATAGCTTG
The DNA here is from genome assembly GCF_056859295.1 of Roseovarius sp. B-10. Lineage (NCBI taxonomy): Bacteria > Pseudomonadati > Pseudomonadota > Alphaproteobacteria > Rhodobacterales > Roseobacteraceae > Roseovarius > Roseovarius sp. B-10. The sequence goes on from NZ_JBSXOE010000017.1 coordinate 67,662, forward strand.
CCGGGGCCATCCACTCCTCGGCCAAGCCCGTCATCCGCTGGCGTGTCAGGTCGAAAACCAGCACCCCGGCATAGACCATCACCACCGCGCTCGCCGCCTGCGCGAGGCTCGATGCCAGCGCCAGCGCCGACAGTCGCCATGCGCCGACCCGCGCGGCCATGCCGTAGCCGCCCAGCAGAACCTTGCCATGCCCCGGCCCCGCCGCGTGAAAGAACCCGTAGGCAAAACACAGCCCCATCAGCCCCGCCATCGCTCCCGGCTCGCCCGCGCGCAAGGCCCGCAGCAGCCGCGCCATCGCCTGCTGCGTTTCGGCCTGACCGGCGCGCGCCCACTCGCCCAGCGCCGCCGCCCCGCCAAACCCCCAGAGCCAGACCGCCCCCGCGCCCACCGCCAGCGCGGCGAGGCTCAGGAGGGCGCGCGGCACGAGATCACCATGATGTCCGAGAACAGGTTGCCCACTTCGACGCCGTCATACTGCTCTTCGGCGCTCAGCTCGGCCACCATGTTGCGGAACGCCTGCTGGCTCTCGTCGAGATCGGGCTCGGTGATGGCATAGGCGCAAGCGTTGGGCAGCACCACCGGGCCGGCGAGGGTGTAATCCACGAAATAGGTTGGGTCATAGGGTTCCACACGCAGCCCGTCGGGCGCGACCGGGCCAAAGCCGCGCCTGTGGGTGGCGACGATACGGCCCGCCTCCATGCGAACGGCCTCGGGCACCGGATGGCCGAGCGCGATCTTCTCGTCGCCCGCGTGGATATAGAGATCGCCCTCGAACCCCTCGGGCCATTCCTCCAAGTCGAACCCCTTGAGCCGCGCCAGTTCGGCGTCGGTCAACTGCCCGTCGCCATCGGGGTCGAGCCCCATGTCGGAGAGGATCAGGAGCGAGAAGAAATCGTCGTAACTCCACGTCACTTCCACACCGGTGAGGCGGCCCTGCGCGTCGCTCTCAAAGCGCAGCGCCACATCGACGAACACATGCGGATGCCCGCCCGCGCTCGTGGCGGCGAGGATCAGGGCGGCGGCGGGGGCTAGGGCGCGGGGGATCATGCGCAGGGTTCTACGGCATCGGCCGGCCTGCCCGCAAGCGCCACGCTCCCGCACCATCGGCTGGTGCCCGCCTGCATCGTTCAGCCTCCGTAAATCTCGCTCCACCGTTCGATCAGCGCCTGTTGCAGCCGCTTGGCGCGCCGGTTCCAGCCGCGCGCGCCCGGCGGGCGCGTGTCGCGGAACGGGTCGATGCGCCCGCGCAGGCTGTCGCTCGCCGTCAGCACCGCAAAGGTCATCTCGCGCCCGCCCGGCGGGGTGAAATATCCCGCCAGCGCGCTGACGAAGTAAAGCGTGCCGGTCTTCGCCTGCACCTCCACCGGGTGGTTGCGCAGGGGGCGCCCGCGCGCGTCGCGCATCGTGAACTCGCGCAACAGCGGGCGCAGCGCGTCGGCGCGCCCCGCCGCCGCCAGCGCCCGCGCCATGTCCAGCGCCGACAGCCGCGAGAGGTCATTGAGCCCCGAATGGTCGCGTAAATCCGTCGTCTTCATCCCCAGCGTGGCCTGCGCCCAGCCCGTCATCTCCCGCGCCGAGGCCGCGAGGTCGAGCGCCCGCCCCCGCCGTCGCGCGCTCGCCGCCATGCCCACCATTTCGGCGGTGATGTTGGTGGAATAGCGCAGCATCCCGCGCAGGATATCGGCCAGCGGGTCGCTCTCGTGGGTGACGAGCGTGGCGCCCTGCGGCGCCGCACCTTCGACCACCTGCGGGGCCTTCAGCACGATCCCCTGCGACCGCGCGAAGGTGGCGAACACCTCGCCCGCATAAAGCTCGGGCTTGCGCACCGGCAGCCACCGCGCACCGCCACCGCCCAGCGCACCGCGCGCCACGGTCCAGTCGTCGCGCCCGCCCGCGTCGTGGTAGGTGTAGACCGGCGACCGGCGATCGGCGATGCGCATCCGCGCCACCGTCACGTCGGGCCGGTACCGCCCCGAACGCGCATCCATCGTGATGGCATAGTCGCCGCCCGCGCGCGTCCACTCGAAATGCACCCGGTTATAGTTGAGGTTCAGCCCCGACAGCGCCGGGTTATAGCCCGCATGGGGGGGCTGTCGCGGCTCGATGGCGCGCCGGTAGGGCACCGCCCCTCCCCAGACGCGGAACGCGCCGCTGACCTCGCGCACGCCCGCGCGCTTGAGGGCTGCGGCCATGTCGGCCAGCGCATCGGTGTCCAGCGTCGGATCACCCCCACCCGCCAGCACCAGATCGCCCCGGAGCACGCCGCCCTCCACCGGCCCGGTGGCGACCAGCCGGGTCTTGAAACGATGCCCGGCCCCCAGCGTGTCGAGCGCGTAGAGCGCGGTCACCGCCTTGGTCACGCTCGCGGGCGGCAGGGCGGTGTCCGCGGCGCGCGCCTCGAGCACCGCGCCGGTCTCGGTGTCCGTCACCGCGTATCCCACATCGCCCTGCAGCCGCGCCTCGGCGACGAGCGCCTCGACCGCCGCTGCCCCCCGGCCGGCGCCGAGGCCCGGCGGCCGCAGCAACGGGCGCAGCGACATGGCCGGGGGCTCGGCCATGACGGGCGCGGCCAGCGCGGCCAGTGCCGAGGTGACGAACAGGCGTCTGGATATCTCGTGACTCATGGCGTGACGGTAAGCAGAACAGCCCCGGTCGCGCAATCGCCTTTGCCGTCGCATCCGCTCACTTTTCCGCTTTCCCCGCGCGCAGCGCGCTCGAAGAGATATCGGTCATCGGCACGTTGACAAAGCACCACGCCGGCGCCTCGGCCCGCCCCAGCAGATGGCTCGCCCGTCCCTTGATGTGCGCCTGCGCGTAGATCCGCGCCGCCGGCGACAGCCGCGCCGAGATGCGCTGCCCGGGTCGCGCCAGCACCCCCACCGGCACCCGCTCCATGATCGTGCGCCAGTCCTGCCAGCGGTGGAACTGCGCCAGGTTGTCGGCCCCCATCAGCCAGACAAACCGCCGCCCCGGGCAGATCGCCGCCAGCGCCGCCAGCGTGGCAGAGGTGTGGCGCGTGCCCAGGCGCGCCTCGACATCGGTCACCTCGATGCGCGGGTGATCGACCAGCGCCCGCGCCGCCGCCATCCGCCCGGGCAGGGGGGCGGGGCCGTGGCGCTTGAGCGGGTTGCCGGGGCTGACCAGCCACCACACCCGGTCCAGCCCGAAACGCTTCAGCGCCTCGCGACTGATATGCACATGCCCCGCATGGGGCGGGTCGAACGACCCTCCCAACAGCCCGATCACCTGTCCGGGACGCGAAGGCGGCAGCGGCTGGATCATGCCCCCCTCATCGCCAGATACGGCGCCGGCGTAAAGTACGAAAGCACGCTCACCGCCCGGCCTCCGGGCCAGGCTCGCGGTCCGGGCGCTCCTGCACCAGTCGCCAGAAATTGCCCTCGTCGGGTGCGAGGTTGCGCGCCGGGTCGTCCGGGGCCGCGCCCGGCGGCGTGCTCAGCCTGCGCGCGCGCGCGCCTACAGGCGCTCGGCACGGCCAGTGCAAGGATCGCAAGAAAACGGCGCACGCGGTGCTCCTTCCCCCTTCGGGACAGCCTACCTTATGCCCGCCGCCGCCCCGCCGGAAAAGCCCTGATCGCGCCAATGATCCGCGCGTCCGTGGCCCGCGCGCCCGTAACCCGCGCACCCGTGACGGATCGAATTTTCGGAATTTTCCGGCGCGGCGGGGGCGGATGGCCACGGGCTGTTAACCGCAGGCGTCTAGGGTTCGCAATAGATCAAGGGGGCATGGGGTGCCTGAATGACGCATCGGGACACGGATCACGGCACCGCACCGGCGCTGACTTGCGCGGATGCCGGCGCGGCGCTCTTTCACCGCATCGTCGCGGGCGCGCATGACGGCATCGTCGTGCAGGACATGGACGCGCGCATCGAATGGGTCAACCCGGCCTGCGAACGGCTTTACGGCTGGACGCTGGCGGAAATGCATGGGCGCAAGCCGCAGGAATTCGTCCTGCCCCCCGAGGCGCGCCCCCCGGCAGAGGACATCGCGCGCTTCCGCTACGACCCCGACAGCGCGCTCTTCCGCCGCTACCAGCTCGGTCGCCACATCCGGCGCGACGGCACCACCTTCTGGAACCAGCAGGGTTTCGCGCTGATCGCGTCGGGGCCCGATCCGCGCGATCGCAGGGTCGTCATCACCTGCCGCGACGTGACCGATCAGGTCAACACCGAAATGGCGTTGCGGCAGGTGCAGGTCGATCTGCGCCACGCCGCCCACCACGACGATCTGACCGGGCTCGCCAACCGCAAGCGGCTGGCCGAGTATCTCGACGCCCCGGACATCCGTGCCGAGATCGCGCGCGGACGGCTCGGCGTTCTGGTGATCGACATCGACAAGTTCAAGGACATCAACGACACGCTCGGCCACGGTGCGGGCGACCGCACGCTGGCGCATGTCGCCCACGCGCTGGCGCGGGTGGCGGGGCCGCGCGACCTCGCCTGCCGCACCGGCGGCGATGAGTTCCTGCTCGTCTGCGCCCTGCCCGATGGGGCGGTGGCGCTTGACGCCCGCGCGGGCGACGTGCTGCGCGCGCTCGGCCAGCCGCTCATGTGGCGCGATCAGACCATTCGCATCGGTGCCTCGATCGGCGCGTGTGCCGCCGGCGACGGGGCGACAACCGGCGAGGAAATGATCCAGTGCGCCGACGCGGCACTCTACGACGCCAAGGCGCGCGGTCGCGGGCGCATGATCCACTACACCGCCAATCTCGGCCGCGCGCAGCGCGCGCGCCAGACCCTCGCCCGCGACCTGCGCGAGGCGGTGAGCCGCGACCAGTTCACGATCCACCTGCAACCGCAACTATCCCTCGCCGACGATCGCATTTGCGGCTGCGAGGCGCTCATCCGCTGGAACCACCCGCAGCGCGGCCTGCTCGCCCCGGCGGCGTTCCTCGACGCCGCCGACGGGCTCGGGCTGCTCGCGGATATCGACTACCGCTCGATGACGATGGCGCTCGACGCGCTCCGGGCGCTGGACGAGGCGGGGTATCCCGACCTCACCATGTCGATCAATGTCTCCGCCGCGATCCTCGCCGACGTCAACTATCCCGGCCTGCTCGACTGGGCGCTGCAATCGCGCGGGCTGAACCCGGGGCGCATCTGCATCGAGGTGCTGGAAACCACCATCCTCGACGGCTCCGGCGCCGACGTGATGAGCGCGGTCGCCCGGCTCAAGCGGCTCGGCGTGCGCGTGGCGCTCGACGATTTCGGCACCGGCTATGCCGGGCTGTCGCACATGGCCAGCTTCGAGGTGGACGCGATCAAGCTCGACCGCTCGATGATCGCCCGGCTCGAGCAGGATCCGCGCAACCGCGTCATCGTGCGCGCCATCATCCGCCTCTGCGGCCTGTTGCGCATGTCGGTGGTGGCCGAGGGGGTCGAGACCGAGGCGCAGCGCGCCATGCTGCGCCGCGCCAACTGTCCGGTGATCCAGGGCTACGGCCTCGCCCGCCCGATGCCGCTCGACGCGCTGATCGGCTGGCTGCGCACGCGCGCCGCCGCCCCCGGCCCCGCCGACACCGCCACCGCAGCGGCCCACCCCGTCCCCGCGCCGGGCCGCGCACGCTGACCATTGCCCCTGCAGCCCGCGCCAGCTATCACCGCCGGTGCATCACGGATTTCTCAGCGGAGCGCGGATCATGGCAGCCTATCAATACGTCTACCACATGCAGGGGGTCTCCAAGACCTATCCGGGCGGCAAGAAATGCTTCGAGAACATCCACCTCAACTTCCTTCCCGGCGTCAAGATCGGCGTCGTCGGCGTCAACGGCTCGGGCAAGTCCACGCTCCTGCGCATCATGGCCGGGCTCGACACCGATTTCTCGGGCGAGGCATGGGCCGCCTCCGGCGCGCGCGTCGGCTATCTCCCGCAGGAGCCGCAGCTCGACGAAAGCCTCACCGTGCGCGGCAACGTGATGCTCGGCGTGGCCCAAAAACAGGCCAAGCTCGACCGCTTCAACGAACTGGCGATGAACTACTCCGACGAGACCGCCGACGAGATGGCGCAATTGCAGGACGAGATCGACGGCGAGAACCTGTGGGATCTCGATTCCCGCATCGACGTCGCGATGGAGGCGCTGCGCTGCCCCCCCGACGAGGCCGATGTCGCCACCCTTTCGGGCGGCGAGCGGCGCCGCGTGGCGCTGTGCAAGCTGCTGTTGGAGGCGCCCGACATGCTGCTGCTGGACGAGCCCACCAACCACCTCGATGCCGAGACCATCGCCTGGCTGCAACAGCACCTGATCGACTACAAGGGCACGATCCTGATCGTCACCCACGACCGCTATTTCCTCGACGACATCACCGGCTGGATCCTCGAACTGGACCGCGGCCGCGGCATCCCCTACGAGGGCAACTATTCCGCCTGGCTGGAGCAGAAGGCCAAGCGCCTCGCGCAAGAGGCGCGCGAGGACAAGTCCAAGCAAAAGACGCTGGAGCGAGAGCTGGAATGGATGCGGCAGGGGCAAAAGGCGCGGCAGGCCAAGCAGAAGGCCCGGATCAACGCCTATAACGAACTGGCCGGCCAGTCCGAGCGCGAGCGCGTGGGCCGCGCGCAGATCGTCATCCCCAACGGCCCGCGCCTCGGCGACAAGGTGATCGAGGTCAACGGCCTGAAAAAGGCGATGGGCGACAAGCTCCTGATCGAGGACCTCAGCTTTTCCCTTCCCCCCGGCGGCATCGTCGGCGTGATTGGCCCCAACGGCGCGGGCAAATCCACGCTCTTTCGCATGCTCACCGGGCAAGAGACGCCGGATGCGGGCACCATCGAGTATGGCGATACCGTCAAGCTCGCCTATGTCGATCAGTCCCGCGATGACCTCAAGCCCAACGAAACGGTGTGGGAATCGATCTCCGGCGGCGCCGAGGTGATCGTGCTGGGCGACGCCCAGATCAACTCCCGCGCCTATTGCGGCGCGTTCAACTTCAAGGGCGGCGACCAGCAGAAAAAGGTCTCGCTGCTCTCGGGGGGCGAGCGTAACCGCGTGCACATGGCGCGGCTGCTGAAAGAGGGCGGCAACGTGCTCCTCCTCGACGAGCCCACCAACGACCTCGACGTGGAAACGCTCCGCGCGCTAGAGGATGCCCTGACGGATTTCGCCGGCTGCGCCGTGGTCATCTCCCACGACCGCTTTTTCCTTGACCGCATCTGCACCCACATGCTCGCCTTCGAGGGCGAGGCCCATGTGGAATGGTTCGAGGGCGACTTCTCGGCCTACGAGGAAGACAAGAAGCGGCGTCTGGGCCCGGACGCGCTGGAGCCGAAACGGGTGAAGTACAAGAAGTTTGCGAGGTGAGAAGATGAATCTCGAAGAGGTATTTAAGCAAGCTGGAGTCCCGGGGGTCACTTTTGTAGAACCTCAGCGATATGCGGATTTGAAGGTTTCAATTAGAACTCCCGGGCGCTGCTGTGTTTTAGAAGGCCCCTCGGGCATTGGAAAAACAACGTGCGTAAAACGCATCATTGACGACCTTCGATATGGAAAAAAGGTCGCGTTTCTCAGTGCGAGGCGACAAGAGGACATAGATTACATAAGAGAATTGCCGCTTATAGGTGGAATTGGGATTGTTATTATTGATGATTTTCATCGACTTGATGATGGAATTAAATCACACCTCGCAGACTATATGAAAGTTCTTGCTGATGATGAAAGTGATGAAAGTAAGATTATCCTCATTGGAATTAATAAGGCTGGAGATCATCTTGTTTCATACGGAAGTGATGCTGGCCTGCGCATAGACGTATTCAAACTGGAATCGAACCCAAGAAATAAAATTGTCGAGTTGATTTCGAAAGGTGAGGGCGCGCTTAATATTTCAATCCCAGAGAAAGAAGCGATTGCAGAGCATAGTCAAGGTAGTTTTCAAATTGCACAAATGCTCTGCCATCAAATATGCCTCTTGGATAATATTACGGAGTCGCAGAGTTCTCCCACTGAACTTTCGTCCTCTCTTGAAGAGGTTGTGGATGTTGTTATGTCCGACCTCAGGAGGCTTTTTGGGAAGCCTTGTATTGAATTTGCAAGAGGTTCAAAGTTGCGCAGAGAGGGTCGTGCTCCTTACCTGCATATTCTCAAATGGCTGCGTGATGGCAATGATTGGTCAATAGATTTGCGAGAGATGATAAAAGTCAACAAAGAGCATCGAGGAAGTGTTGGACAAGTTGTTGATAAAGGGCATCTAGAAAGCATTCTCCGAGATAAGTCTGACATACTAGCTGACTATTTTCATTATCAGCCAGAAAGTTTTGTTTTTTCAACTGAAGATCCGAGACTCATATTTTATCTTAAGACCGTTAATTGGCGAAATTTTGCTAGAGAGGTTGGCTATACAACAAATTTCTTTCAAGGGAATTTCGATATTGCCCTATCTTTTGCTGGAGCCGATAGAGATGTTGCATATTGCCTTGCTGAGAAACTGAAAGAAAGAGAGGTGAGTGTTTTTTACGATGCGGACGAACAGCACAAAATTTTAGCTGAAAAGATCGAAGATTATTTAGCTCCAATTTATCGCACAGAAGCCGCCTATGTTGTGCCGCTGCTTAGTGAGAATTACCCAAACAGAATATGGACACGCTTCGAAAGTGATCAATTCAAGGGCCGCTTTGGTGACAATGCTGTTATGCCAGTTAGGTTTTATTCGGCTAAGGATAGCTATTATCATGAATCTCATGAGTATGGAAGCGTCTCCTTTTCAAGAGAGAATGACGTGGAGGCGGAGTGTGATAGGATAGTGGACGTAATTTGTAAGCGCTTATCCGAAGACCGAGAACACTCGGAAGACATAAAGGATTAAAGTTTTCACTAGGACTGGTGCGGATTTTTCCCGCGCGGAACAAGGCGCGCAGCGCCGCCGCGCGATCGCCGACGCGCCCCCACGCGGCGGCGATTTGGCGAGGCTTGGTGCGCCGCTCCAAGGTCATGCGGACACGGCGAAATAAAGCGCCCCGCACCCCCGCCGGATCGCCCCCGCGCGCGTCGGCAATCGCGCGCCGCGCCGTCATCCTCGGGCTTGACCCGAGGACCTCTCCCCACCAGATCCTCGGGTCAGGCCCGAGGATGACGGTCGAACGGCGCGGCGTAGGGCGGGTTTCAATCCGCCTCCTCCCCCGAATCCTCCCCCTCATCTCCCCCCACCCGCTTCGCGAGATAGGCATCCAGCTGCACCTCCCCCGCGATCTTCATCTGCGCCCATGTCCGCAAGAGCCGGTTGATCCGCGCGTGGTAGCCCCGCCCCATCCCGCGATAGAACCGCGCCACCGACCGGTCGAGGTAGAGCGTCACCTTCTCGCGCGGCTCCTCGACATCCAGATCGACCTCCAGCGTGTGCCAGGCGTCGGGCACCACGTCCGGCAGCGTGGCGTCGATCCAGTCGTCCCGGTTCAGGTGGATGAGGTCGCGCAACAGCGTGTCGCGGGCGAGGCGTTGGGTCTTGGTGATGCGGGCCATGCGGGGTCTCCGGGGTTGTGGGGGATCACCCTCGCGCGGGACCCGTTAACGCGGCCCTCGCCCCCCGTGCGCCGCCACCGACGCGATACCGACAGGATACCGACGCGCCACAGCCCCCGGTTTTCACCCGTCCCTCGCCGCCTCGGTAAAATGCCGGTCGAGGTTCTCCACCCGTGTCCCCGACCGGTTCATACCCGCGAACAGCAGCCCCGGTTCGCGCCGGATTGCCTCGTAAAGCCACGGAATCAAACACCTTATGTGCCTCACCCCTACCGCTCGATCCGCGCCACGATGCGCAGGCTGATCGTCGGGCCGACGAGGTCCGAAAAGCCGGTGACGCCGAAGGCGTGGCGGTCGATCTGGCCGGTAAGCAGGACGGTGAGACGGGTGAGGTCCGCTGGGTCGGTCCCGCGCTGGCGATAGAGACCGGCCTGAAGCATCACCGGGCGGGTGGTGTCGCGGACGGTGAGTAGGCCCTCGACCCGTGCCGCGCTCAGCGTGCCGGAGATGCGCGTGGAGCGAAAGGTAATCAAGGGGTGGCGCGCGGTGTCAAGGCCTTGCGGCCCCTTCATCGCCTGCGTGGCGAGGAAGAACCCGGCCCGCGCGCGCCCTGCGTCGAGGGTGACGGTGACGCGGCTTTGCGGCGGGTTCGCGAGGTCGAGCGCCATGTCGGCGGAGGCGATGGGCATGGTGCCGCGCCCCGCGTTCCCGGCGAGATCGTAGGTGAAGGCCACGACCGAGCGCGCGGTGTTGAGGCGGTAGGCCTCGGGCGCGGCGAGGGCCTGCGTAGCGATGAGCGCGAGGGCGAGGGCGAGGCGGATCATGCCCCTTGATAGGGCGGGCGGGGCCGCGGGGCCATCACATCTTGTTGAACGCCCAGGCGCTGGGGTGGCCCGAGAGGTGCCAGTCGGCGGGTGGGGCGCTGCGGTCGCGGCGGCGGGCGAGGTGCCAGCGGTCGGCATGGGGCAGATGGGCGGGGGCCATGTGCCAGCGGCTCTGGACCCCCGGCGCGCCGCCCTCGCCCGGTGTCAGGATCAGCCCGAGGGGCGGCTGGGCTGCGCGGCTGCCGCCCTCCTCGGCGGCGAGGTGCAGGCGGCGGACGGGGGTGAGGCCGGGGAGGCCCGGCAAGTCCGCCACCACGAGCGGCGTCGCGCCGCTGCGCAGCGCCTCTTCCATGCACCACAGCAGGTCGGGGCGGTGGTCTGGGGTGACGAAGAGAAACCGACCGGGCTCGGCGAAGCGGGCGAAGCCGCAGGGCTCGGGGCGGTCGGTGGCCCAAGCGGGGGCGATCCACAGTACCGGGCCTGCAAGCGCGCCCGCCACCAGCATCGCCCATGTGTGCCGCGCGGGGCCGCAACCCTCGTGCAGCCGACCGGGGGCGAGGGCGAGCGGGCCGGTTATGGCGGGGGCGGGACGCGGGATGCGGGCGAGGGCGGTCATGGGGCGAGGATAAAGCGTTCGCTTTATGTTCTCAAGCTGGCGGATACGCGGTGTCATCGTCCGGTTCGGGCGGGCGCGCTCTTGGCGGGAGAGGTCCCCGGGTCGAGCCCGACGATGACGGCGCGTGAGAAGGGGGTGCCCCCGGGCCGGGCCCGGGGGCGTGTGGTTTCAGCCGCGGTTCATGCGGTTTTCGATAAGGTCATCCACCACGGACGGATCGGCCAGCGTCGAGGTATCGCCGAGCGAGCCGTAATCGTTCTCGGCGATCTTGCGCAGGATGCGGCGCATGATCTTGCCCGACCGGGTCTTGGGCAGGCCGGGGGCCCACTGGATCAGGTCGGGCTTGGCGATGGGGCCGATCTCGGTGCGGACCCATTTTTCGAGTTCTTTTCGCAGATCCTCGGTGGGCTCGACCCCGTTCATCAGGGTGACGTAGGCGTAGATGCCCTGACCCTTGATATTGTGCGGATAGCCCACGACCGCCGCCTCGGCGACCTGCGGGTGCGCGACGAGGGCGGATTCCACCTCGGCGGTGCCCATGCGGTGGCCCGAGACGTTGATCACATCATCGACGCGGCCGGTGATCCAGTAATAGCCGTCGGCATCGCGGCGGCAGCCGTCGCCGGAGAAGTAATAGCCCTTGTATTGCTGGAAATACGTCGCCTCGAAGCGTTCGTGATCACCCCAGACGGTGCGCATCTGCCCGGGCCAGCTATCCTTGAGCGCGAGCACGCCGGAGGCTTCGGTGTCGGTGATTTCCTTGCCCGACTCGGGCTCCAGCACGGCCGGCTCGATCCCGAAGAACGGCAGCGTGGCGCTGCCGGGCTTGGTGGCGATGGCGCCGGGCAGGGGGGTCAGCAGGTGACCGCCGGTTTCGGTCTGCCACCAGGTATCGACGATGGGGCAGCGGCCGTGGCCCACGTTGTCGTTATACCAGTTCCACGCCTCGGGGTTGATCGGCTCGCCCACGGTGCCCAGCACCTTGAGCGACGACAGATCGCATTTGCTGACATATTCGGTGCCTTGCCCCATCAGGGCGCGGATCGCGGTGGGGGCGGTGTAGAACTGGTTGACCTTGTGCTTGTCGCAGACCTGCCAGAAGCGCGAGGCGTCCGGGTAGGTCGGCACGCCCTCGAACATCAGGGTGATCGCGCCGTTGGCGAGCGGCCCGTAGACGATATAGCTATGGCCGGTGACCCAGCCGACATCGGCGGTGCACCAGAACACGTCGCCCTCGTGGTAGTCGAACACCAGCTCGTGCGTCATCGCGGCATAGACGAGATAGCCGCCGGAGGTGTGCACCACGCCCTTGGGCTGCCCCGTCGAGCCGGAGGTGTAGAGGATGAAGAGCGGATCCTCGGCATTCATTTCCTCGGGCGGGCAGTCGGCGGCGGCCTCGGCGGCCAGTGCGTTGTAGTCGTGGTCACGCCCGTCAATCCAGGTGGTCTGACCGCCGGTATGCTTGACGACGAGGCATTTCACCTTGTCCGAGCAATGCAGGAGCGCCGCGTCGGTGTTGGATTTGAGCGCCGTCTTGCGCCCGCCGCGCGGGGCCTCGTCGGCGGTGATGACGACCTTGGCCTGACAGCCGTTGATCCGCGCCGAGAGGGCATCGGGCGAGAAGCCGGCGAAGACCACCGAGTGGATGGCGCCGATGCGCGCACAGGCGAGCATGGCATAGGCGGCCTCGGGAATCATCGGCAGGTAGAGCACGACGCGGTCGCCGCGACCCACGCCCATGCCCTTGAGAACATTGGCCATGCGGCAGGTGTTGTCGTAAAGCTCGCGATAGGTGATGTGCCGGGCATCGTCAGTGGGCTCGTCGGGTTCCCAGATGATGGCGGTCTGGTCGGCGCGCTCCGCCAGATGCCGGTCGATGCAGTTGGCGGCGACGTTGAGCGTGCCGTCCTCGAACCACTTGATCGAGACGTTGCCGAACTCGTAGTTCACGTCCTTGACGCGGCTATAGGGCCTGATCCAGTCGATCCGCTGCCCGTGCTCGCGCCAGAACGCCTCCGGGTCGCCCACCGAGGCGGCGTACATTTCCTTGTATTTCGCGGCGTCGATATGGGCATTGGCGGCGAAATCCGCGCTTGGGGCATAGGTTTGATCGGACATGATGGCTCCTCCTCGCTGATGCGGTTGGATCGAAGACGACAGCCGCCCCGCTGTCAACAGGGAGAAAGACGGCTGGGCGGAAGCGCTGGCCTCAGATGGCCAGATACTCGCTGCGAAGCTCTTCGTCTTCAAGCACTTCGGCGGCGGTGCCGTCAAACACGATGCCGCCGGTATCGAGGATCACCGCGCGATCCGCGAGTTCCAGCGCGCGCACGGCGTTCTGTTCGACGATGATCGTGGTGATGCCCTGTTCCTTGATGACGCGCAGGGTCTTTTCGATTTCATCGACGATCACCGGGGCGAGGCCCTCGTAGGGCTCGTCGAGCAACAGCACCTTGATGTCGCGGGCCAGCGCCCGGGCCACGGCGAGCATCTGCTGTTCGCCGCCCGAAAGTGTCGTGCCTTCCTGGTCGCGGCGTTCGCGCAGGCGCGGGAACAGTTCGTAAAGCCGGTCGATCGACCAGCCCACGGGCGGAGCGATCTGCGCGAGTTGCAGGTTTTCCTCGACGGTGAGGCCGGGAATGATGCGCCGGTCCTCGGGTACGAGGCCGATGCCCGCGGCCGCCGCCTCGTGGCTTCTCATCTTGTGAAGCGGCTGGTGATCGAGCCAGATCTCGCCATGCGCCAACTGCGGGCTGTCCATCCGCGCGATCGAGCGCAGCGTGGTGGTCTTGCCCGCGCCGTTGCGGCCCAGAAGCGCAAGGATTTCGCCCTCGTGGACGTTGAAGCTAATGTTCTGCACGATATAGCTCTCGCCGTAATAGCTCTCCATGTTCCACACGGAGAGAAAGGCGGGGGCGGTCTCGGCGTGGCTCACGCCCTTGGAAAAGTCGGGTTTGACGTTCATTGTGCGCGCTCCTCGTCAGGCGCTCTCGCCAAGATACGCTTCGCGCACCTTGGGATGGCCCTTGATGTTTTCGGGGGTGTCCTCGACCAGTGGCGAGCCCTGCGCCAGCACGGTGATCCGCTCGGCGAGCGAGAACACCACGTGCATGTCGTGCTCGATGATCGCGATGGTGATGTCGCGCTCGTCACTGATCTGCTTGAGCAGGTCGATGGTGTTGTTGGTGTCGGCGCGCGCCATGCCCGCCGTCGGCTCGTCGAGCAGCAGCAGCTTGGGCTCCTGCGCGAGGCACATGCCGATTTCCAGACGCCGCTTGTTGCCGCGCGACATCGAGGCCGAGTGATCGTGGCGCTGCTCGGCGAGGCCGAGGTTTTCGAGCATGGTCTCGGCCTGGTCAACTATCTCGCGCTCGTTCGAGGAGTTCTCGTAGGCGTGCATGCGAAACACGCCGTCGCGACGCGCGAAGATCGGGATCATCATGTTCTCCAGCACCGAGAGATCACCGAAGATCTCTGGCGTCTGGAAGACCCGGGAGATGCCCATCTGGTTGATCTCGTAGGGCTTGCGCCCGAGCACCGACTGGCCCTGGAACATGACCGAGCCGGTATCGGGGATGAGCTTGCCGATCAGGACGTTGAGCAGGGTGGACTTGCCCGCGCCGTTGGGACCGATGATGGCGTGGACGCTGTTCTCCATGATGCTGAGGTTGACGTCGCCCAGCGCCTGCAACCCGCCGAAGCGCTTGTTGACGTTCTTGACTTCGAGAATGCCCATGTCGTGCGCTCCTTATTCCGCGGGGTTGGATTGAGAGGATTTCTCGGCCTCGCGGGCCTTCTTGCCGCGGAAGAGACGTGCGATGCGTTGCCCACCTTCGACCAGGCCGCCCGGCAGGAAGATCACCACCAGCACGAAGATCATGCCCAGAGTGAGGTGCCAGCCCTTGCCCACGAACGGGTGGATGAGGGCGACAACCGCATCCTCCATCCCGTCGGGCAGGAAGGCGAACCACTGGTGCAGGACGTTGTCGTTGATCTTGGAGACGATGTTTTCCATGTACTTGATCAGGCCCGCGCCCAGAACCGGGCCGATCAGCGTGCCCGCACCGCCGAGAATCGTCATCAGAACCACCTCGCCGGAGGCCGTCCAGAACATGCGCTCTGCCCCCGCGAGCGGGTCCATGGCCGCCAGCAGGCCGCCTGCGAGCCCGGCATACATGCCCGAGATCACGAAGGCCGCGAGCGCGTAGGGTTTGGCGTTGAGGCCGGTATAGGTCATGCGGGTGTTGTTGGACTTGATCGCGCGCAGCATCATCCCGAAGGGCGAGCGGAACAGCCGGATCGCGAAGTAGAAGGCGATCAGCATGATGAGGGCGCAGAGGTAGTATCCGACGTTGAAGGTGAAGGACCACCCGCCCAGCTCCAGCTCGTAACTGGCGCGTACCGACAGACCGAAGATATGCGGCATGTCGGGCAGCCCCGTGCGGTGGAACATCTGGAGGTCATTGCTGTAGACCTGCAGCCCGGTTTCGCCGTTGGTGAGGTTGAACTTGGGGTTCGACAGCACCGAATAGGCCAGGGCAAAGGACATCTGCGCGAAGGCCAGCGTCAGGATCGCGAAGTAGATTCCAGACCGGCGCAGCGAGATGTAGCCGATCAGCACCGAGAAAATCGCCGCGATGATCACCGCGAAAGCGATGGCCGGCACCACGTTGTAGGTGAAGAGCTTGAACATCCAGACCGCGGCGTAGGAGCCCACGCCGAGAAAGGCCGCGTGCCCGAAGCTGAGATAGCCGGTGAGGCCGAAGAGGATGTTGAAGCCGATGGCGAAGATGCCGTAGATCGCGAACCGCTGGAGCAGGTCCGGGTAGCCCGCGTTGAACTGTGCCATGCCGCTGCCTTCGGGGAAGGGGTTGAGCAGGAACGGTGCCAGCAGCGTGATCGCGATGACGACGAGGAAGAGAAGCCCGTCTTTCTTGTTCAGTCCAAACATGGGGTCACTCCTCCATCACGCCTTTGCGTCCCATCAGACCGCGCGGGCGGGTCAGCAGGACGACGATGGCGACAAGGTATATGATAACCTGGTTGATGCCCGGGATGGTGGTGGTGGCCCAGGTTGTCGAGGCAAAGCTTTCGAGGATGCCCAGCAGGAAGCCGGCGAGTACGGCTCCGGGCAGGCTGCCCATGCCGCCCACGACCACAACCACGAAGCTGAGCACGAGGAAATCCATGCCCATGTGATAGTTGGGCGGGTTGATCGGGGTGTACATCACCCCCGCCAGCCCTGCGACCGCCGCGGCGATGCCGAACATGATCGTGAACCGGCGGTCGATGTTGATACCGAGGAGGCCGACCGTCTCGCGGTCGGCCATGCCAGCGCGCACCACCATGCCGAAGGTGGTGAATTGCAGGAAGGCGAACACCGCGCCGATGATCACCGCCGCGAAGGCGAAATAGACCATGCGCCAGAGCGGGTAGACGATTTCGTTGACCTCGAAGCCGATCATCACGCCCAGGTCGATACTGCCCGACAGCGCCGTGGGGGCCGGGGTGGGGATCGGATTGGCACCAAAGAAATACTTGATGATTTCCTGAAGCACGATCGCCAAGCCGAAGGTCACGAGAATCTGGTCGGCATGGGGGCGGTTGTAGAAGTGCTTGATAAGACCGCGTTCCATCGCGAAGCCGACGGCAACCATGACGGGGATTGCGAAAAGGACCGAAAGCGGCACCGACCATTCGATGATCCCGCCGCCGATCTCGGGGCCGAACCAATCCATGATATAGGGCTTCTCGACTTTCAGCGGGTTGCCGAGGAAATCGGTCTGGCTCTCGTCTATGACCGTGTGGCTGAGCGACAGGAACTTTTGCAACGTGACCGCGCAGAACGCGCCGATCATGAAGAGCGCACCATGCGCGAAGTTGACCACGCCGAGAGTGCCGAAGATCAGGGTCAGGCCCAGCGCGATCAGCGCATAGGCAGACCCCTTGTCGAGCCCGTTGAGGATTTGCAGAAGAATGACGTCCATCGGTCCCACCTATGGGTTGAAAGCGCGCCGCAGATCGCTGTCGGGTCGCGGCGCGGGTCCGGTCGCGCGCGGTGGCGCGACCGGATGTCTTTTTCGAGAAGGCTCAGGCGCCCGGGTTGCACTCGCCCAGGGACGCTTCCTTGCCGCCGAACATCGGGTGATCGGGTGCATACATGACCTGATCGGTCGGCGTGACCTCGACGATTTCCAGCGTGTCGTACTGGTTGGTCGGGTTCTGTGCGCCACGCACGACGAGCACGTCCTTGAAGCACTGGTGATCGGCTGCGCGATAGAGCGTCGGGCCGTTGCCCAGCCCGTCGAATTCGAAGCCTTCGAGGGCCTCGCCGACGCCGCAGGGGTTGAACGTGCCGGCGCGTTCGCAGGCATCGGCATAGAGCAGCACCTGCGCGTAGCAGGTCTGTGCCGAGTTCGACGGCGGTTTGCCGTACTTCTCACCGAAGGACTTGACGAACGCCTTGGAGCCCTCGTTGTCGAGCTGCCAGTTATAGTTCATCGAGCCCAGCACGCCCTTGATGTTCTCGCCGGCACCGGCGGCCATCAGTTCGGAATAGAGCGGCACGACGATCTTGAAGTCCTTGCCGTTGGCCATCTTGTCGAGCAGTCCGAACTGCACCGCGTTGGTCAGCGAGTTGACCATGTTGCCGCCGTAGTGGTTGAGCACCAGCACGTCGGCGCCCGAGTTCAGGACCGGCGCGATGTAGGACGAGAAATCGGTCGCCGCGAGCGGCGTCTTGACCGCGTTCACGGTCTCCCAGCCCATCGCCTCGGTCGCCGCCTTGATCGATTCCTCCTGGGTCCAGCCCCAGGTGTAGTCGGCGGTCAGGTGATAGGCGCGACGGTCCTCGCCGAATTCCTTGGCCAGCACTGGCGCAAGAGCGGCAGCCGACATGTAGGCGTTGAAGAAGTGGCGGAAGCCGTTTGCCTTGCGGTCCTTGCCGGTGGTGTCGTTCGAGTGCGTCAGACCGGCCATGAAGACGATGCCCGCCTCCTGGCACAGGCCCTGAACGGCCACGGCGACGCCCGAGGACGAGCCGCCGTTGATCATGATGGCGCCGTCCTTTTCGATCATCGACTTCGCACTTGCGCGCGCGGCGTCCGACTTGGTCTGCGTGTCGCCGGTGACGTACTCGACCTTCTTGCCGAGGATGCCATTGCCCTTGAGGGCTTTGGACGTGAACGTGTTGAGGCAGCCGCCGTCGCCCTCGCCGTTGAGGTGCTCGACCGCGAGCCGCTGTGCGAGAAGCTCGTCATTGCCCTCGTCGGCGTAGGGTCCGGTCTGCGGCACGTTGAAGCCGAGCGTGACCGTGCTGCCCGTGGGTTCGTTGGTGTAGGCTGCGGCGCTCGACGCGGTGAATATCGTCGGCAGCGCAACGCCAGCACCCGCGATGGCGCTCGTCTTGAGCACGCCACGGCGGGTAAAGTTCGATTTGGACATGGAATCCTCCCATTATGATTCGGTCGGGGCATGCTCCTCCGCACGACCCGGGTGCAGGACAAACCTGCACAGGTCGATTATGGGGGCTCGTCAGAAAATTTCGCAACAAGCGCCTTTGTGGAAACATTTATTTTGTAAAAAAATAGACACACGCATTCGTTATGTTGTAAATTAATTATCACGCAGGTGCAGCAAGTTCAGCCCAAGGCGGGGAAATAGTCCATGCCCGAAAAGTTCATGATCGGAACACGCATCCGTGAGAGACGGGTGCTTGCCGGTATACGGCAGACTGACCTCGCCAAACGGGTCGGCATTTCACCCTCGTACCTCAACCTGATCGAGCATAACCGCCGCAGAATCGGCGGCAAGACGCTCCTGCGGCTCGCCGGCGCGCTCGATGTCGAGCCGTCGCTGCTGAGCGAAGGGGCGGCGGCGACGCTGGTCGCGGGACTGCGCGAGGCGGCGGGAGCTGCCGACGATGCCGGCCCCGAGGGCGACCGGGCCGAGGAATTCGCCGAGCGTTTTCCCGGCTGGGCGGGTCTCGTGACCGAGCTCTACCGACGCAACGAGGAAATGGAGCGCACCATCGAGACGCTGACCGACCGGCTTGCGCATGATCCGTTCCTCGCGGATTCGCTTCACGAGGTGATTTCTGCGGTGACTGCGATCCGCTCGACTTCGTCGATCCTGGTGGAGACCGAGGAACTGGAGCCGGAATGGACCGCGCGGTTTCACCGCAACATCAACGAGGACAGCGCGCGTCTTACCGAGGGTGCGCAGGCGCTGGTGAAATACCTCGAGGGCGCGCCCAACCGCGACGCGGAGGTGCAGTCGCCGCAGGACGAGATGCACGCGGTGCTGGCGGCGCGCGGCTTTCATTTTGCCGAGCTGGAGCGCGAAGTGGCGGGGCCCCGGGCGGTGGCCCGGCTGGTGCGCGCAGAGGCCGAGCGCGGACTGTCGGGGCCGGCGCAGACCCTGCTGGGGGCGGTGCTGGCGCGCTATCTCGAGGACGCGCGCGCCCTGCCGATGGCGACGTTCCTCACGCGGGTGCGCACGCTGGGGCCAAACCCTGCGCGGCTGTCCGAGGCGACCGGCGCGGGGCTGGCGCAGGTGTTCCGGCGGATGGCGGCAATGCCCGAGGCCGAGGTCGGGCCGGTCGGGCTGGTGATCTGCGACGCCTCGGGCACGCTGATCTTTCGCAAGCCGATCGAGGGGTTTTCGATGCCGCGGCTGGCGGGGGCCTGCGCGCTTTGGCCGCTCTATCTCGCGTTGGCGCAGCCGCTTGCGCCGTTGCGCAGGCGCGTGCGGCAGGCCGGGCGCGGCGGCGAGGTGGTCGAGGCGCTGGCGGTGGCCGGGCCCGAGGGCCCGACCGGGTTCGACCGTCCGGCGCCGGTGCGTGCGCACATGCTGTTGCTGCCCGACCCGGGCGCAGCGCGCGGAGCCGTGGAAGAGATCGGAGTGAGCTGCCGGATTTGCCCGCTGGCCAGCTGTGTTGCGCGACGTGAACCGTCGATCCTGGCAGAGGGCTTTTGACAGCGCGGGGGAATTTAGGAATAGTTGCGCGGTGGCGGTTTTCACCGCCTCATCGGAGGGGGAGGCCGATGGTATGGGAAAGACGGTCCTGCTGATCGAGGACGAACCGAACATCATCGAGGCGGTGAGCTTCATCCTATCGCGTGACGGCTGGGATGTGAAGACCCATGCCAACGGTCATGACGCGATGGACGCGGTGCGGCGGCGCACGCCCGATCTCATCATTCTCGACGTGATGCTGCCGGGCAAGAGCGGCTATGACATCCTGGGGGAAATCCGCGCCGATGCCGATTTTGCCACCGTGCCGGTGCTGATGCTGACGGCCCGCGGCCAGACCCGCGACCGCGAAATGGCCGAGCGCGCAGGCGCGAGCCGTTACATGACCAAGCCGTTCTCGAACGCCGACGTGCTCGACGCGGTGCGCGCGCTGGCGGGGACATGAGCCCCGAGCGCGTGTCGGTCTTTCTCGCGCGGCGCAGCTATCGACGCCGCCGGCTGGCCGATGCCGCGCGCCTGCTGCCGCTGGCGGGGGGCGTCCTATTCTGTGTGCCGCTGTTGTGGCAGGGGGCCGGTGGCGGCGCCCGCACGGTGGCGGCGATGATCTACGTCTTCGTTCTCTGGGCGGTGCTGGTCGTGATCTCGGGGCTGGTATCGCGGCACCTGCGGGGCGGCGAGGACGAGGCTGGCGGCGCGGATGGCGGCGGCGCGAAGGGAGACGGCGGGGGGATGGAATGACCGTTCTCAACATCCTCGTGCTGGTCTGCCTGCTCTACGTGGTGCTGCTTTTCGGGGTGGCATTCGGTGCCGATCGCGCCGCGCGGCAGGGGCGGGTGCGGTGGCTGCGCTCGCCCGTCGTCTACACGCTGTCGCTGTCGATCTACTGCACCGCCTGGACGTTTTATGGCGCGGTGGGGTTTGCCGCGCGGTCCGGGCTGGAATTTGTCACCATCTATCTCGGTCCGACGCTGGTGATGATCGGCTGGTGGTGGACGCTGCGCCGCCTGGTGCGCGTGGGGCGCAGCCAGCGCATCACCTCGATCGCCGACCTGATTTCGTCGCGCTACGGCAAGTCCAACCTGCTGGCGGTGCTGGTGACCGTGCTCGCGGTGGTGGGCACGACGCCCTATATCGCGCTGCAACTGCAATCGGTGACGCTCTCGTTCGCGGCCTTTGCGGCCTTTGCCGAGCCGGGCGTGCCGACCGCGCCGCTGTCTGACATGCAGTCCACCGCGCTGTGGGTGGCGGCGGGGCTGGCGGTCTTTACCATCCTGTTCGGCACCCGCAACCTCGATGCCAACGAGCGCCATCACGGCGTGGTCATGGCGATCGCGATGGAAGCGGTGGTGAAGCTCTGCGCGCTCTTGGCGGTCGGCGTGTTCGTGGTGTGGGGTCTTGCGGGTGGCGTCGCCGCCATGCTCGACCGGATCGAGGCCTCCGAGATTGCGCGGTTCGATGTCTCGGCCGGGCGCTGGGTAGGGCTCACCATGCTGTCGGCGATGGCGTTCCTGTGCCTGCCGCGCATGTTCCAGGTGATGGTGGTCGAGAACGAGGACGAGGATCACCTGCGCACCGCCGCCTGGGCGTTTCCCGGCTACCTGATGCTGATGAGCCTGTTCGTCCTGCCGATCGCGGCGGTGGGTTTGGACGTGATGCCGGCGGGGACCAATCCGGACCTCTTCGTGCTGACCCTGCCGCTAATGGATGGGCGGGACGGTCTGGCGATCCTGTCGTTCCTCGGCGGGTTCTCCAGCGCCACCTCGATGGTAATCGTGGCCGCAATCGCGCTATCGACGATGGTGTCTAACCATGTCGTCATGCCGATCTGGCTGCATTACTCGGGCGGGGCGGCGATGGTGTCGGGCGACGTGCGCAACGTCGCGCTGACGGCGCGGCGCATCAGCATCGTGGGGGTGCTGTTCCTGGGCTATGTCTATTTCCGAATCTCTGGCGGTGGCACGGCGCTGGCGGCGATGGGGCTGATCGCCTTCGTTGGCGTGGCGCAGTTCCTGCCGGCGCTGATGGGGGGGCTGTTCTGGCGCGGGGCGACGCGCACGGGCGCGCTCGCCGGGCTGTGCACGGGGGCGACGATCTGGCTCTACTGCCTGTTCCTGCCGAGCTTCGGCCCCGCGGTCTTCATGTCCGAGGCTCTCCACGAAGCGGGGCCGTGGGGCATCGGCTGGCTGCAGCCTTACGCGCTCTTCGGGGCCGAGGGGATGGATCCGGTGCTGCACGCACTGATGTGGTCGCTTCTGTTCAATGTCGGCTCCTTCCTGCTGGGATCGCTCTTGAGCTTTCCGCAGCCACTGGAGCGGTTGCAGGGCGCGCAGTTCGTCAACGTCTTTGACCATTCCGGCACGCCGGGGGGCTGGTCGGGCGGCATGGCGCAGAGCGAGGACCTGCTCATCATGGCGCAGCGCATCATGGGCGCGCGTGAGGCGCAGGCGCTGTTTTCCGCCGCCGCCGGGCGGCAGGGGGTGGCGGGCTACTTGCCCGAGCCGAGCCCCGATTTCCTGCAGGAGCTGGAGCGCGCGCTCGCCGGGTCGGTGGGCGCGGCGACCGCGCACGCGATGATTGCGCAGATCGTCGGCGGCGCCGCGGTCTCGGTGCGCGACCTGATGGCCGTGGCCGATGAGACCGCGCAGATCATGGAATATTCCAGCCAGTTGGAGGCCAAGAGCCAGGAACTGGCGCGCACCGCCCGGCAATTGCGGCAGGCCAACGAGAAGCTCACCCAGATTTCGGTGCAGAAGGACGGCTTCCTGTCGCAGATCAGCCACGAGCTGCGCACGCCGATGACCTCTATCCGGGCATTCTCGGAAATCCTGCGTGACACCGACGACCTGAGCGCGGAGGACAAGCACAAATACGCCGCGATCATCCATGACGAGACGGTGCGGCTCACCCGGCTTCTGGATGACCTGCTCGATCTCAGCGTGCTGGAAAACGGGCAGGTGGATCTCAACGTGCAATCCGGCACGCTCGAGGCGCTGATCGACCGGGCGGTGCGCGCCGCGGGCGGCGAGACCGAGCATTTCATCATCCACCGCGATCGCGAGGCAGAGCGTGTGGATCTCAGCACCGATCTCGACCGGCTGGCGCAGGTTTTCATCAATCTTGTCAGCAACGCGCGCAAGTACTGCGACGCCGATCCGGCGGTGCTCTCGATCCGCACGGCGGTCGCCGAGGACCAGCTCGTGGTGGATTTCGTCGACAATGGTGGTGGTATTCCGACCGAGATGCAGGCGATGATTTTCGAGAAATTCTCGCGCATCGGCGAGACCAAGGCCGGGGGGGCAGGGCTCGGCCTCGCGATCTGCCGCGAAATCATGGCGCGGCTCGGCGGGTACGTTTCCTACCTGCCGGGACAGACGGGGCCGGCGTTCCGTGTGAGCCTGCCGTTGTCGGGGCGGATGGCGGCGCAGTAGCGCCGCGTCATGATTAGGAGAATCGTAACCCGCCGCACCTAGGCTCTATGGCAAGGACACAGAAGGTGGACGGCCCGGGCGGATGGCAGAGCAGCGACAGGCTTCGGTCATAAGGCGCAAGACGCGCGCGGCGCGCGAGGGCGCGGACCCGCGGGTGATGTCGCCCGTGCGCGCACTGCGGTTGGCGCTGGCACGCGCTGCGGATACGCTGCTCGACCTGCCGCTTGTCGTTGCGACGGTGGAACAGTGCAGGGTCGAGGCGGGCGAGGTCGAGGCTACGCTCGGCACAGAGGGGCTTTACCTTCTGCTCGACGGGGCGGCGGGCGCGCGCGCGGCGATGCGGCTTTGCCCGGGGCTGGTGGCCGCGCTGGTCGAAGTGCAGACCACTGGGCGCGTGCGGCCCGGTGAGGTGCGCGCGCGCGCGCCCACACGAACCGATGCGGCAATGGTCGCGCCGCTCGTCGATGCGCTGCTTTCGGGGTTCGACGATGGCATCGGCGAGAGCGGGGCGGACCAAGCGCCGCGCGGCTTTCATTTCGGCGACCGGGTAGAGGACGCGCGCGCGCTGGCGTTGCTGCTCGTGGCGCCGGAGTTCGATTTTTTCCGGCTCACGGTCGATCTTGGGCCGGGGCTGCGCACCGGGCGGCTGGATCTGCTCTTGCCGCCCGCGCCGCCCGTGCCCGCGCGCGACGTGGCCCCGGCGGGGCGCGGGGCAGCGGCGCGCGACCCCGAGAACGTGGCAGCGGTGGCGCTGACGGCGCCGGTGGCGCTCGACGCGGTGCTGGCGCGAATTCGCGTGCCGCTTCGTGCGGCGATGGCGTTCGAGGTAGGTCAGCGGCTCGAGGTCGCGAGAGACACCCTGGGCAAGGTGCGGCTTGTGGGCGCAGGAGGCCATGTCGCGGCAGAGGGGCGGCTGGGCCGGCGCGATGGCTGGCGCGCCCTGCGGTTGGCGGGAACAGGCGCGGATGAGGGCGAAGAAACGCCCCGTGCGACCCCTGCGGCGAGCACAACCGGTGCCGGGGCCGGGGCCGCCGGGCGGGTGCCGGGCGCGCAGCCCGGGGGAGCCAGCCACGCGGAGATCGGGGGCCCGGAAACCGCGATGGCGACGGCACCGGAGGCCTATGATACGATGGGGCAGGAGACGGCGGGGCAGGAGATGCCAGGGCACGGAACAAGTGGTGCCGATGCCGGGGATGACATGGGCGGCGCGGCGACCGCGGCACAGGGCGGCACGGCGCTCGCCCCGGTCTCCGGTTGACATGCATCAAGGCATCGGTGCGCGCCCGCCGCTATGCTCCTGAGCGCATACATATGGCGACGACGGGAGGACCACGATGCTTGATACCGCGATATACCGCGCCGCGCTGATGCGGCGGCTGCGCCAGCTCGATACCCGGTTGCACGCCATCGAGGCCGAGTTGGACGCGCCCCGCCCTGACGACTGGGAGGAGGCAGCAACAGAACGCGAGGGCGACGAGGTTCTGGAACGGCTGGGCCAGAGCGGCGAGGCCGAGATCGCCCGTATCCGCGCCGCGCTCACGCGCATTCGCGAAGGGCACTACGGCATCTGCACGAGCTGCGGCGAGCAGATTTCCGCCGAGCGGCTCGACGTCCTGCCTGAGACGCCTCTGTGCCGCCAATGCGCCGCACAGGTGGGGTGATCCGTTCACAATTCTGTCGCGCGCGCACGGTACCTATTCATCGCGTGACGAAAACACGCTAAGGTTGTTGTGCCTTTGGGAGGAATGCCATGACTCACCTTGATGCCGAACTCGATCGTCTCCAGACCCTGGTCGGCGCGGCTGCGCCCGAGACGCGCTATCGTCACGAGCCGCAAGTGCGTCGCGTCATCGCGCAGCTGCGCGAGGAGGGCCGCGCCGTGCCGGACAGCGTCAAGGCACTGCATAGCAAGCTGCTGAGCGAGGCGATCGAGGCCGAATTCGACAACATGCCGATCTGAGCGGTCACGCCGCGGTGCCAGCGCGCTTGCACGCGCGGCGCTTTCCCGCTGTAATCGCCGCGAACAGGCGGCAACAGGCGGGGCAGACGTGACCGAGACCGTTCAACGCGTGCGCGACGGTGGGGTGCTGGTGCTGCGGCTCGACAGACCCGTAGCCAACGCGCTTGTCCCCGAGATGCGCGCGGCGCTCGTCGCGGCGCTGGACGAAGCCGCGCAGGACGCAGCCTGCCGCGCCGTGGTGATCGCGGGCGCGGGGACGGGGTTTTCCTCGGGGCTCGACCTGTCGGAGGACATGACCGCACCGCGCGCGCCCACACCCGGTGACCTGTGCCGCGCCGTGGCCTCGTGCCCGAAGCCCGTGGTCGCGGCGCTGTGTGGCGAGGTTGCGGGGGTGGGATTGTCGCTGGCCGTGGCGGCTGACGCGCGCGTGGCCCACGAGGGCACGCGCCTTTCGCTGCCCGAGATCGCGCTGGCCGGAATGCCCTGTGCGGGGGCCACGCAGCGCCTGCCGCGCCTCGTGGGCGCGCAGGCGGCGCTGGAGATGATGCTCTCGGGCCGTCCGGTGCGTGCGGATGAGACGCGCCTGCGCCCGCTTTTCGATCGCGTCGAGGCTGACACGGCGCAGGTCGAGCCCGCGGCACGGGCGCTGGCCCTGCGGCTGGCCGAAGCAGACCCCGATCTCACGCGGCGCGACCCGCAGCGCGGCCTGTCGGACCCGCGCGGCTATCAGCGCGCCGTCGCCACCGTGCGCGCCCGGCTCGGCGAGGGGGAGGGCGCGGCATCGGACATTCTGCGCGCGATCGAGGCGGCGCAGCTTCTGCCGCTGGCGCAAGGGCTCGATTTCGAGGAGGTGCTCGCCACTGAGCGCGCGCAAAGCCGCGAGGCTCGTGCGCTGCGCCACCTGCGGCTGGCCGAGGGACGCGCGCGTGCGCTGCCCGAAATGCGCGCCGCCCCGCCGCGTGCGGTCGCGCGGGTGGGGGTCGCGGGCGCGATTCCCGCGGCGCTGACCGAGCGGCTGGAGGCGGCGAGCGTCGCGCTCGTGGGAGAAGACCCGGCGGAGCGCGCCGACCTGTGGATCGAATCGGAGCCGGGCGCGGCCCCTGCGGGCCCGATGCGGGTAACGCTCGACACGGGCGCCGGTTTCGGGGACGACGGGTTGTGGCTGCGCTTCTCGCCTGATGCGGCGCTTGCCGAGATCGGTGTCGGGCCGGGTGCCGCGGCGGAGGCGGTAGCGGCGCTGGCGTGGCTGCTGGCGCGGGCGCGGCTGGGCGTGGTGCGCGCGCGGCTGCCAGCGGCGGGGCCGGGGGCCGGGCGGTTGCTGTCGGGTGCGCTGGATTTCGCGGCGCTGGCGCTTTTGCGCGCGGGTCTCGGGCCGGACGAGGTGGATCATGGCGCGGTCGCGCTGGGCCTTGCAGAGGGGCCGTGCCTCGCCATGGATCGCGAGGGGCTCGACGCGGCGCAGGCGCGGCTGGCGGCGCTGGCACCGAGGTTGGACATGTCACCGCCGGGACCGGAGGGGCCGCTCGCCGCGCGGATTGCACGCGGGGCGCACGGGCGCGCTGTCGGGCGCGGATTCTACGAATATCCGCCCGAAGGTCCGCGCCCGGGGCGTGCCGATGGGGGCGCGGAGTTGCCGCAGGGCGTGGGCGCGGCAGAAGCGCTGCACGCCGCGCTGGTCAACATGGCCGAGCGGATGCTGGCAGACGGCGTGCTGGGGCGTCCTGGCGATGTCGATCTGCTGGCTACCGCTGCGCCGGGCATGGCGCGCGACCGGGGCGGGCCGCTCTTTGCCGCCGATGATCGCGGGTTGCTGGCGGTGCTGCGCGACATGAAGGCGTTGGCGCCGCTGTCGGAGGCGCTGTGGACGCCGCAGCCGGGTATCGCGGCGCGGGTGCGCGAGGGGCAGGGGTATTTCCGGCGTTCCGGCGCGAGCGCGATCAGCCGAGCATGATGCCCACCACCACCAGCATCAGCCCGATGACCGATAGGAACAGCGCCGCGAGATTGATCGGCAGCACCGCCTGCACCGCGGTGCGCATCTCGGCGTCCGACAGCCCCGCGCGGCGCAGCCGCCAAACCTTGAGAATGCACCAGACGAGCCCCGCGAGCCCAGCGAGAGAGACCGCCGCGCCGCCCCAGACCAGCATTTCCATCGTGCGCCCTCCGTCGGTTTCGCGTGTTGCCGCCCGCGGTTAGGCCAAAGCGGCACTCTGCGCAAGGGGCGCGGGCGTGATCGCGCTTGCGCGGGGCGCGCGGCGGCGATAGTCAGGCGGCCTGACCAGAGACCGCCAGACCGGAGAGCATTCATGAACGACATGACGTCCGACGCCGCCCATCGCGTCACCGCAGACGAGTTGCGCCAGTTCATCGAGCGTTTCGAGCGGCTGGAGGCCGAGAAGAAGGACATCGCCGACCAGCAGAAGGAGGTGATGGCCGAAGCCAAGGCGCGCGGCTACGACACCAAGGTGATGCGCAAGGTGATCGCGCTGCGCAAGCGCGATCGGGACGATATCGCCGAGGAAGAGGCGGTGCTGGAGATGTACAAGGAAGCGCTCGGCATGAGCTGAGTGGGGCTGCGCGCGTCTCGGCGGCGGCTCAGCCAACACGCGGGCGCTGGCGAAAGGCGAGGCGCATCTGTTTCTCCGTCTCGATGAGGACAAAGAACACGACGCCGACACCGACGATCAGCAACCCCTCGGTTAGCGGCACCGGCGCCGTTCCGAAAACCCGGTGCAGGGGCGGCAGGTAGGTGATGGCGCATTGCGCGCCCGTCACCGCCACGACGCAGATCCAGACCGTTCTCGTGCCCCGTGCTGCCGCCCATGTGAGCGAGGTGCCGTGGATGTTGCGGACGAAGAACAGGTGGAAAATCTCCAGCACGACCAGCGTGTTCATCGCCATGGTTTGGGCCAGCGCCGAAGGGTAGCCCTTGTCGATGGCGTGGAAATACATCCCGAACACCGCCGCGAGGAACAGCGCTGATACTAGCACGATGTGCCAGACCAGCCCGCCGGTCAGGAGCGGCTCATCGCGCGGGCGTGGCGGGCGGAGCATGGTGCCCGGCTCGGACGGCTCGAAGGCCAGCGCGAGACCCAGCGTGACGGCGGTGACCAGGTTGATCCACAGGATTTGCACCGCCGTGATTGGTAGCGCCATGCCAGCGAAGAGCGCGGTGATGATGGTCATCGCCTCGCCCGCGTTGGTGGGCAGGGTCCAGCTTATGACCTTCTTGATGTTGTCGTAGACGGTACGCCCCTCGCGCACCGCCGCCGCGATCGAGGCGAAATTGTCGTCGGCCAGCACCAGTTCGGCCGCCTCCTTGGCCGCTGCGCTGCCCTTGAGCCCCATGGCGATGCCCGCGTCCGCGCGCTTGAGTGCGGGGGCGTCGTTGACCCCGTCGCCGGTCATCGCCACGGTGAGACCGCGCGATTGCAGCGCGGTCACCAGCCGCAGCTTGTCCGCCGGAGAGGTGCGCGCGAAGATGTCGGTCTGCGTCGCCGCGTCAGCGAGGGCGGCATCATCCATCGCCTCGAGATCGGCACCGGTGAGTACGCGGTCGTGATTTTGCAGCCCGACCTGCGCGGCGATGGCGCGGGCGGTGGCGGCGTGGTCGCCGGTGATCATCTTCACGCGGATGCCCGCGGCGCGGCATTCGGCCACCGCCGCGATGGCCTCCAGGCGGGGCGGGTCGATCAGGCCAACGAGCGCGACGAGGGTGAGATGCCCGTCGAGATCGCCGGGGCGGAGCGCGTCCTGCCCCGCCTCGGCTGCGCGAGTGGCCACCGCGATCACCCGCTGCCCGTCGGCGGCGAGCGTCTCGACCGTTTCGTGCCAGCGCGCGGTGTCGAGCGGGGCGGTGCCGCCATCGTCCGTGCGCTCGGTGCTGCAGAGCGCGAGCACCGCCTCGGGCGCGCCTTTGACGTGGATATGGGTGTGCCCCGCGCCGTCCTCGTCGAGCGTGGCCATGTAGCGGTGGGCGGCGTCGAAGGGGATCGCGTCGCGCCGTGTCCAGCCGGGGAAGGGGGCCGCGCCTGCGCCGGTGATCTTGCCCGCGAGCGCGCGCAGTGCCCCCTCCATCGGATCGCCCTCCACGCGCCAGCCCCCCTCTGGACCGTGCAGCACCGCGTCGTTGCACAGCCCCGCCACGCGCGCGGCCTCCTCAAGGGTGGCACGCGTCTCGCCGTCGATGTCGAGAGTGCCCACGGGGGCATAGCCCTCGCCGGTCATCGTGTGAACGCGCCCGGTCGTGGCGAGCGTCGCGGCCTTCATCTCGTTGCGGGTGAGTGTGCCGGTTTTGTCTGTGCAGATCACCGAAACCGCCCCAAGCGTTTCGATCGCGGGCAGGCGGCGGACGATGGCGTTGCGCCTTGCCATGGCCTGCACGCCGACGGCGAGCGTGATGGTGAGCACCGCCGGCAGGCCCTCGGGGATGGCCGCGACAGACAAGCCCACCACCGCCATGAACAGATCGGCAAAACCCAAGTGGCCAACGAAATAGCCATAGGCCAGCAGCGTGCCCGCGACGATTAGGATGAACATGGTGAGCCAGCGCGCGAAGCGGTCTATCTGCTCCACGAGCGGGGTGGTCAGCACCTCGACCTTGCCCAGCATGCCGCTGATGCGTCCGATCTGCGTGTCGCCGCCCGTCTCGCTGATCACGCCGTGCCCGGTGCCCGCCGCGACGAGCGTGCCGGAAAAGAGCATCGAGGCGCGGTCGCCGAGCGGGGCGTCGGTGTCGACCGGCGCGCAGCCCTTGTCCACCGGCATCGATTCGCCGGTGAGGATCGCCTCGCCCGCCTTGAGCCCGTTGGCGCGGATCAGGCGCAAGTCGGCGGGAACGAGATCGCCCGCCTCCACGAGCACGATGTCGCCGGGCACCAGATCGCTTGCCTCGACGGTGATGCGGTGGCCGTCGCGCAGCACCGCCGCGCGCGGGGCGAGCATTTCGCGGATCGCGGCCATCGCCTGTTCGGCGCGGCCCTCCTGCACGAAGCCGATCACCGCATTGACGACCACGACCGCGAGAATCACCCCGGTATCCACCCAGTGTCCCAGCGCCGCCGTGACCGCCGCTGCGCCGATCAGCACGTAGATCAGCACGTTGTGGAACTGCGCGAGCAGGCGCAGCAGCGGACCGCGTCCGGGCGGATCTGGCAGGCGATTCGGGCCGTGGCGGGCGAGACGGCGGGCAGCCTCGTCGCCGCTCAGCCCTGCGGGCGTCCCGCCGAGTGCGTCGAGCGCGCTTTCGGTTGTCCTGTCGTGCATGGTGATCCCCGGATTAGGTGGCGGACCGGTGGGCCGGTCCGCGCGGCGACGATACATGACCTGGCCCTTGCAGGGAATTGACACAAGTCAGTGTCATCCCCGCCCATGACAGCGATACTCGGACGCGCGGGTGTGGCCTGTCGTTGCCTTCCCGCTGACCGCAAAGGAGAGTTCCGCATGACCCGCACGCCCGCCCGCCGCAAGACCCGCGAGGACGCGCCGCAGGACGCTCTAACCCCGCCTGCCGAGGTTTCGCAGGTGCCCGCGCCAGCCGAAGGCGCGCGCCCCGACCGGGTGGAGCCGCACCCGCACGCCGCGCTCGACCGCGCCACGATGGCCAGCCTCGCGCGGTTTACCGCCGGGCTGTCGCCCCACGCGATGATCGACGCCTGGAGCGATTGGGCCATGCACCTTGCCCGTGCGCCGGGGCGGCAACTGGAACTGGCGGAGCGGGCGCAGGCAAACGGGACGAAGCTGGCGCAATACGCCGCCGCGCAGATGACCGGGAAGGCACCGGACAAGCCCTTTGCGCCGGGGCGTTACGACACGCGCTGGACGCATGAGGGCTGGGACAGGGCACCCTTCGCGCTCTGGCAGCAGGGGTTTCTCGCCACGCAGGACTGGTGGGAGGCGGCCACCTCGAACCTGCGCGGATTGCGCAAGCAGAACGCGGACCGGACCGGCTTCACCATGCGGCAGCTTCTTGACAGCGTGTCGCCGTCGAACTTCCCGCTTGGCAATCCCGAGATCATCGAGAAGACGCAGGCCACCGGCGGGCGCAACCTGCTCGAGGGGGCCGCGCATTATGCCGATGACGCCTGCCACATTCTTGCGCAGGAGCATCGCGCCGTGCCCGAGGAATTCGCGCTCGGCAAGGTGCTGGCCGCGACGCCGGGCAAGGTGGTGTGGCGCAACGAGCTGATGGAGCTGATCCAGTATTCGCCCACCACCGAGGAGGTGCAGGCCGAGCCGGTGCTTATCGTGCCGGCGTGGATCATGAAATACTACATCCTCGATCTTTCGCCCGAGAATTCCTTTATTCGCTGGCTGGTGGGGCAGGGGCACACAGTGTTCTGCATCTCTTGGCGCAACCCGGGGGCCGAGCACGCCGAGCTGTCGCTGGAGGATTACCGCAAGCAGGGGATCATGCAGGCGCTCGACGTGATCAACGACATCGTGCCGGGCCAAAAGGTGCATGCCAACGGCTATTGCCTCGGTGGCACGCTACTGGCCATCGCGGCGGCGGCGATGGCGCGCGATTGTGACGACCGCCTCGCCTCTGTCACGCTGATGGCCGCGCAGGTGGACTTCGTCGCGGCGGGCGAGTTGCTGCTGTTTCTCGACGAGAGCCAGGTGGCCTTTCTGGAGGACTTGATGTGGTCGCAGGGCTATCTGGACCGGCCGCAGATGTCGGGTGCCTTCGCCGCCATCCGGTCGGAGGACCTGATCTGGTCGCGCGCCGTGCGCCGCTATTTCCTGGGCGAGCCGGACCTGCCCACCGATGTCACCGTCTGGGTCAACGACACGACGCGGATGCCCGCAAGGATGCATTCGGAGTACCTTCGCGGTATCTTTCTGGAGAACCGCATCTCGGCGGGGCGCTTTGCAGTCGAGGGGCGGGTGATCGCGCTCAAGGACATTTCCGTGCCGGTCTTTGTCGTGGGCACCGAGACCGACCACATCGCGCCGTGGCGGTCGGTCTACAAGACCGCGCTATTCACCGATTGCGACCTGCATTTCCTGCTCACCAAGGGCGGCCATAACGGTGGCATCCTGTCTGAGCCGGGGCACAGGAGACGGCATTACCGGATCGGCCACAGGCCTGCCGGGGCGCATTACCGCGACCCCGACACATGGCTGGCGGCACATGATCCGGTAGCGGGCTCGTGGTGGCCGGAATGGGGGCGTTGGCTGATGCGCCACAGCAGTGGCGCGGTACCCGCGCCAGGCAGTCATCAGGGCTATCCCGCCCTCGCTGACGCACCGGGGACGTATATCCATCAGACCTGAGGCATCTGCTGATCGGGTTGGCCATGATCCCCCGCGCATCCTGCCGGAGCGTTTTGTCTGCGACTGACCGCCCGTCAAGATCGCGCGCCCGTCCTCGCGCCATTGCGGCAGGCCGCCGTCCATGCGCCGCGCGTTGAAGCCGCGGTTGCGCAACAGGGCCACGGTCTGATGGGCGTAGATGCAATAGCGCCCCCGGCAATAGGCGACGATCTCTGCCTCGGGGTCGAGCGTGGGCAGGAGCTGGTCGAGATCGGCCAGTGTGGTGTTGCGCGCTCTGCACCAAGGCGGGGAAGGAGACGCCAGAGGGGATCTACAATATCGAACGGATGCTGCGCTATGCCTCAGATTTCGTCGCGCAGCGGAATGATCTGTTGCACGATTCCCACGAGAACCAGGTAGACGCTGGTGACCACCAGCCCCCAATGTGCCCAGCTTTCAGGGTCGAAATGCACCCAGGCCGCCCAGCCCGCGAAAAACGTCCACGCCAGCGCCATCGGCAGCGACAGCCAGCGCCAGCGTTCGGTGCGAACCGGGTGGATGAATTTCAGCGGCAGGAACATCGCCACCGCCAGCACCGTCACGAGCGCAAGGATGATCCAGGTTGCGGGCTCGACCGCGAACAGCACGAGTACCAGCATGTTCCAGCAGCCAGGGAAGCCGGAAAAGGAATTGTCCCGCGTCTTCATCCGGCTATCGGCGAAATACATGGCGCTGGCATAGGTGATGACGATGATCGCCACCCATCCCGTCCAGCCCGGCAGCAGATCGGACTTGAACAGCGCGAAGGCCGGAATGAACACGTAGGTAAGGTAGTCGATGATGAGATCGAGCAGTACGCCATCGAATTCCGGTGCGGTGGTCTGCACATGGTACTTGCGCGCCAGCGGCCCGTCGATGCCATCGACGGCAAAGGCCACCACGAGCCACAGGAACATCAATTCCCATTCGCGGTCGACCGCGGCGAGCATCGCGAGCATCGCGAAAACCGCGCCGGTGGCGGTGAACAAGTGGACGAGCAGGCCGCGGTGATGAGGTGTCATGGCTTTTTCATGCCCCAAGCACCGGCGTTTTGCAAAGCGAAACCCGGCCCCATTTCAGGGGCCGGGCCGGAAATAGTGTGCGCTGGCGCGCGGATGCGCAGATACGCGATGGCTCAGTTCGAGACGCGGACCTCTTCGACCGGGTAGGCCAGCATGTCCTGCGCCTCCCACGAGACGTGGCAATCGTGGCAGAAGCTCTGCTTGATCTTCATCGGCTTGCCGTTGGGCATCAGCGCCGAGTAGATCCAGTCTCCGGCGTCGGGGGCCGCGCCCTCCTCGCCCTTGGTCATGATGAAGAGCGGGCCGGGGCGGGCCGTCTTCTTCTTGGTCGAGATGGTGATGCTTTCCTTGGCGAGCACCGAGCCGGCAGGCATGTCCACGCCTTCGGTGGCGAACTTGAGGTATTGCTCGGCGGCCACGTCATTGGCAAAGGTCAGCAGCAGGCGGCTGCCGTGTGCGCCCTGGACCGCCGGACGGGTGCCGGTCACCGTCCAGTCGCGGTAGGCGGTGGCGACCTCGTTGCCGTCCTTGGCATAGCCCTCGGCCATCTTGTCCGAGAGGCAGGTGTAGATCTCGTTGATCGCCGCCGCGTCGAGATCGAACGGATCCTCGACATCGGCCTTGCAGTTGCTGGCGGCGGCCGAATGCCCCAGCATGACGCTGATGGCGAGGGTGGCTGCGGCAAAAAGCTGGCGTTTCATTGGGGTGGTACTCCGTTTCCTGACGTGACTTGCAATGCGTCCGGGACGGAGGGTGGCATATCTCGGCTGTAATTGAACCTAACACTTGCGTGAGGGCCGGCGTGGGTCAGCCGCCTCCCTGCGGGTGGGCGCGGGCGTAGACCTCCATCAGGCGCGCGGTGTCGACGCCGGTATAGGCCTCTGTGGTCGATAGCGACGCGTGGCCCAGCAATTCCTGGATCGCGCGCAAATCGCCCCCGGCGTTGAGCAGGTGAGTGGCAAAGCTGTGGCGCATCGCGTGGGGTGTGGCCGAGGCCGGCAGGCCCAGTTGCGCACGGGTCTGCGCCATCGCCCTTTGCACGGCGCGCGCGCCCAGACGCCGCCCGCGCACCCCAAGGAAGAGCGGGCCGCGATAGGTGATCGGGAACGGGCAAAGCCGCGCGTAGGCGGCCACGGCGTCGCGCGCGGGCGCGATCACCGGCACCAGCCGTTCCTTGCCGCCCTTGCCGGTGATGCGCAGCGTGTCGCCGAGGGGCTGCGCGGCTCCATCGAGCCCCAGCGCCTCGGAAATGCGCAATCCGCAGCCGTAGAGCAGCGTCACCACGGCCGTGTCGCGTGCCGCGATCCACGGCTCTGGCGCGTCCGTCTCCAGCGTGTCGAGCACATCCTGCGCGGCGTCCACCGACAGCGGGCGGGGCAGTTTGCGCAGGTATTTGGGCGCGCGCGCCGAGAGCACCGCGGTGGGCTCGAATCCCTCGCGCTCGGACAGCCAGCGGTAAAAGCTCTTGATCGCCGAGAGGCGGCGGGCGAGCGAGCGGGGGCCAAGCCCGGCGGCGCGCTCATGCGCCATGAAGGCGCGCATATCGGCGGTGGTGATGCGCGCGAGCGCCCCGAGGCCCTGCGTCTGCCCGTGATGGCCGGTCATGAAGGTCAGGAAGGCGCGCAGGTCACGCGCGTAGGCGTCGATCGTGTGCTCGGCGGCGCCGTCGAGCGCCTTGATGGCGGCCAGCCAATCGGCCAGCGCCGCCCGGGCGGCGGCGGAGATCACGACAGCCAGCGGCGCATCACCCTCTCGAACACGCCGGCGAAGAAGGCCAGAAGATCGCTGCCCTGCTGCGGGCTGAACTGGTGCGGGTCCTCGGCGCCCATCACCAGCATCCCCGGCAGCCGGTCGGCCCCGAAATCCAGAAGCAGGCACGCCTCGGAGCGGATATGCTGCGCGGTGCGGCCATAGACGCGGCTGTCGCCCTCGTCGAGCTGGCGCAGCGTGACCTGCCGCGTGGGCGCATCGCGCCCGCCGGTGAGGTAGCCGCGGATGAAGCCCGGCTCGGCCACCGACAGCACGTTGCCGAGGCGGCGCACCGCCGGGTCGTCGTCGTTCTGTACCGATTCGAGCACCAGCCGCATGGCGTCCACGCGCAGGATATGGGCCACCTCGCCGTCAAGGTCGCGCAGGAAGCTCTCGAACTCGACCGGGTCGAGCATCCGCAGGATGGCACGGTGCACCTGGTTGGTGCCGGCGAGGTTTTCGTAGGCGGCGGCGATCACCGCGCGGTGGGTTTCCTCGAGCCGGTCGAGCCGCGCCTCGAGCCGGTCCATGGCGATGCCGCGCATATCGACGATGTTGGTGCCCATTTCGCGCTCGTTGGCGGCGATGAGGGCGCGCATCATTTCGGTGTCATCGAGGATCACGTCCGGCTCGGAGATAATCCGCTCGCGCAGGGTATCGTCGATGCGGGGCTTGCTGCTCATCGCTGCCTCATTCGCTTGTTTTGCGGCAGACTAGCAGAAGCCGCCGCGGAATGCCGCAAGAAAATGCGGTATTCGGTTGTGCGTGTGTGTCATCCTCGGACCCCACCCGAGGATGACGGGGGCGGTTCAGAGGATCTTTTGCCCGGTCTTTTCCCAGTCGGCCATGAAGGCGGCAAGGCCCTTGTCGGTGAGGGGATGGGCGGCCATCGCCTTGATGACGGCGGGGGGGGCGGTCATCACGTCGGCGCCGATCATTGCCGACTGAAAGGCGTGGTTCACCGTGCGGATCGAGGCCGCGAGGATCTGCGTCTCGAACCCGTAATTGTCATAGATCTGGCGGATGTCAGAGATGATCTGCATCCCGTCGAGGTTGATGTCGTCGAGCCGCCCGATGAAGGGCGAGATGAAGGTCGCCCCCGCCTTGGCCGCCAACAGCGCCTGGTTGGCGGAAAAGCACAGCGTCACGTTGACCATGTTGCCCTCGCCCGAGAGCACCTTGCACGCGCGGAGTCCGTCCCAGGTAAGCGGCACCTTGACGGCGATGTTCGGGGCGATGGCGGCGAGCTTTCGGCCCTCGGCGATCATGGCGTCGGCCTCGAGCGCCACGACCTCGGCGCTGACCGGGCCATCGACCATGTCGGCGATCTCCTTGGTCACTTCGAGGATGTCGCGCCCCGATTTGAGGATCAGCGAGGGGTTGGTGGTGACGCCATCGACCATGCCGAGATCGTTGAGCTCGGCGATCTGGGCGGTGTCTGCGGTATCGACGAAGAATTTCATGGGGCGGCCCTCTCTGGCGGCTTGGGTTGTTTCACCCCCGGCTTTACCGCATAGACGGGGAGGCCGAAACCCCGCAAACCCGGCCCGGAGGAGCCTGTCGCGCGTGAGCCAGAGCTGCGATTTCGAGAGAGGGGCGTTGGTGGCGGTGCTGACCGCGCAGCCATTGGGCGGCACGCTCGACTATCGCGCGCCCGAGGGAGGCTGCGACGCGGGCGATTTCGTCGAGGTGCCGCTGGGGCCGCGGCGCGTGCTGGGCGTGGTCTGGGGGTCGGGCGCGGGCGGTTTTGACCTGGCCAAGGCCAAGGCGGTGAGCCGGGTGCTCGACCTCGCGCCGATGGATGCGGCGATGCGCGGGTTCCTGGAGCGCGCGGCGGCCTACACGCTGACACCCTTGCCGGCGATGCTGCGGCTGGCCACGCGCGCGCCGCGGCTGATGGACCCGCCCGGCGCGCAAAAGGTCTATCGCCCCGGCGATGCCACGCCCGCCCGGATGACCGATGCGCGCGCCCGCGTGCTGGCAGTGCTGCGCGAGCATGGCGGCATGGGATTCGGTCTGGGCGACCTGTGCGATCTGGCGGGGGTCTCGGGCGGCGTGGTAAAGGGGCTGGTGGCGCAAGGCGCGCTGATCGAGGCGGAGGCCCCGCGCGACGCGCCCTATCCACGGCTCGATCCCGACCGCCCCGGCCATGCGTTGAACAAGGATCAAGCGGCGGCCGCCGCGGCGCTGTGCGACGGTGTGCGCGCGGGCCGGTATGGCACCACGCTTTTGCGCGGGGTCACCGGGTCGGGCAAGACCGAGGTTTACCTGGACGCGGTGGCCGAAACCCTGCGGCAGGGGCGGCAGGCGCTGGTGCTGCTGCCGGAGATCGCGCTGACCACGGAATTCATCGACCGGGTGGAGGCGCGGTTCGGGGCCAAGCCCGCCGAGTGGCATTCGGGCGCGGGGCAGGCCGAGCGGCGGCGTATCTGGAAGATGGCCGGGGAGGGCGGCGTGCAGCTTGTGGTGGGGGCGCGCTCGGCGCTGTTTCTGCCGTTCCGCGACCTGGGGCTGATCGTCGTGGATGAAGAGCACGACCCCTCGTACAAGCAGGAGGATGGCGTGCTCTACCACGCGCGCGACATGGCCGTGCTGCGGGCGTCAATGGGGGACGCGCGGGTGGTGCTGGCCTCGGCCACGCCGTCCCTGGAAAGCTGGGCCAATGCCGAGGCCGGGAAATACGACCGGCTGGACCTCGCGGCGCGGTTCGGGGTGGCGGCGCTGCCACAGATGCGCGCCATCGACATGCGCGCCGAGGCGTTACCCGCGAGCCGATGGGTGTCACCCACCTTGCGCGCGGCGGTGACTGCAAGGTTGGCAGCGGGGGAGCAGGCGATGCTGTTTCTCAACAGGCGCGGCTATGCGCCGGTCACCGTGTGCCGGGCCTGCGGGCACCAGATCGGCTGCGAGCACTGCGACGCGCGCATGGTCGAGCACCGGTTCCAGAACCGGCTGGTCTGTCACCAGTGCGGCGAGAGCGCGCCCATCCCCGCGGCCTGCCCGTCCTGCGGCGCCGAGGGGCGGCTCGCCGCCGTGGGGCCGGGGGTGGAGCGGCTGGCCGAGGAGGCGGCGGCGCTGTTTCCCGAGGCGCGGATCGCGGTGCTGTCGTCGGACCTCTTCGGATCGGCCCGGGCCTTGAAGGAGCAGATCGCCGAGATCGCTGCGGGGGCGGCGGATATCGTCATCGGCACGCAACTCGTGGCAAAAGGGCACAACTTTCCGTTGCTGACGCTGGTGGGGGTGATCGACGCCGACCTTGGGCTTCAGGGCAGCGACCTGCGCGCCGCCGAGCGCACCTTTCAGCTCATGCGGCAGGTGGCGGGGCGGGCGGGACGCGCCGAGCGGGAAGGCGTTGCCCTGTTGCAGACGCACCAGCCGGAGCATCCGGTGATCCGCGCGATCCTCGGCGGTGACGAGGAGGGATTCTGGCGCGCCGAGGCGGGAGCGCGGCGGCAGGCGGGCGTTCCACCCTACGGGCGCATGGCGGGGATTATCCTGTCCTCGCCGGATGCGCGTGCGGCGTTCGATCTAGGCCAGGGCCTCGCGCGCAATGCCGCGCCGCTCAGGGCGGCAGGGGCGGAGGTGTTCGGCCCCGCGCCTGCGCCCATTGCCCGCATCCGGGGGCGGCACCGGGTGCGGCTATTGGTCAAGGCGCCCAAGGGTGCGCCGCTTCAAGAGGCCATCGCGCGCTGGCTCGCGCCCGTGAAGCTGCCCGCGCAGATGCGGTTGGCGGTGGATATCGACCCGCAGAGTTTCTATTGAGGGGACCGGAAAACCGGTGTCGGTATCGCGTCGGTATCCTGTCGGTATCCTGTCGGTATCGCGCCGGTGCGCGGTGTTGCAAAACGCGGTTTCGTGAATAGGTCACCGGAGGATATGAAAACAGGCCGAAGGAGAGCCTCTTGACCGATCGGACGACAAGTATCGAAAACCTGCAGACCGCGCTGTCGATGGAATTGACGGCGGTGCATCAATATCTGCTGCACGCCCACACGCTGGAGGATTGGGGCATCGACAAGCTGGCCGTGAAGATGCGCGAGGAGATGCACGAAGAGCTGGGCCATGCCGGGGCGTTCATCGACCGGATCATGTTCCTCGGCGGCGTGCCCAAGCTGGAGGCCGCCAAGACCCCCAACAAGGCCGAGAGCCTCAAGGCGTTGTTCGAGGCCGACAAGACAGAGGAAGCCGGGGCCATCGAGTTCTATACCAAGGCCGCGCGGCAGGCGTTCGAGAGTGACGATATCGGCACGCGGGCACAGTTCGAGCGGATCGTGCAGGACGAGGAGGGCCACTGGGAATGGCTCGACCTGCAACTCGACCTGTTGCGCAAGATGGGCGAGCCGGCCTTCATGGCCAATTACATGAGCGGCACGAGCGCAGATCAGGGCGCGGGCTGACGGCGGCGCGGCTGTCATCCTCCGGCTTGGCCCGAAGATCTCGTGGTAAGAGGAGAGCCTCGGGTCAAGCCCGGGGATGACGCCTGGTTGCTTTCTTGAAAAGAAAGCGGTCGGAAATCTTTTGAGAGACCTCAGCGAAACTCTTGGGATTCCCTGAGATGGTTTGGTGGGGTATGTTTTGTCATGAGACAGAGTTTTTCGACCCAGCCCGCCTTGTTTGCTCCGCAGGAGTTGTTCGACCACCCGGCGCTTTGTGCCCTGGAT
>NZ_JBSXOE010000018.1:0-61835 GCF_056859295.1 Roseovarius sp. B-10
GACACGCTCTAACTCCTTGATTCGCATGTTCAAGGAGCTCAAAACCGGTTCCCACTTTTGAGCAACATGCTCTAAAAGCCACCCCCGGGTGGCTTTCTGCATTCAGGACCCCCGAATGAAGGCAACGAAAAGCCGGGTGAACAGCCGTACGCACCGAGGTCCGAACCTATTTTTGAGCAGAGGCAGGCAAGGAAAATGCATAGCCGATGCCGTGGACGGTCCGGATGTAGTGAGAGCGCCCTTCGGGGGTGGGCATTTTTCTCCTCAGGCGGCTGACAATACTGTCTACTGCGCGGTCGTAACTTTCCCAGTCGCGCCCCTTGATCGCGTTCATCAACTGATCGCGGTTGAGCACCTGTCCACGGTGGCGCAGCAATGCCACAAGCAGGTTGAACTCTGCCGTGGTCAAGGTGATCTCGCTGCCATCGGGCCCGTAAAGCTGCCGTGCGCCGAGATCCAGCCTGTAGCCATCGAAATCGATGGTGCCACCCGGGGACGCCCCCGGCTCAGGGGCACCGGCCGGATGCGTCGGCGCAGCGGGATGCTTCTGCAGCCTGCGCAGCACGGCGTGCACGCGCGCCAATACCTCGCGCACACGGAACGGCTTGGTTATGTAATCGTCGGCACCGATCTCCAAGCCCACTACACGATCAGTTTCCGCCGCGCGCCCGCTTACAATGATCACCCCGCACGCGGGATCCTGTGCGAGTTCCTGAATGAGTGAAAGCCCGTTGCCATCGGGCAATCCCAGATCAACGATATAGATATCGAAGCGTTGGTCCGCTTGCTTTTGCTGAAACTCGGCAATCGTTCTTACGATCAGGACGTCACACCCATCCTCTGACAGCGCTTCGTCAAGCAGCCTCGAAATCTGGTCGTCGTCATCGAGGAGAAGTACCTTGGGGCGGCTCACGATCTCACCGTTGGTTATGCGTTACAATCGTATTCCAGTCCTTGAAGCCAAACAAGTACCGGTTGTTTCTTTTCTACAGCAATCCCTTGGAGTTTATTAACTTGATGCCTTACGTCAAGGACATGTGATCTATGGACGACCTCATTACGGGTGTCGCCCCTGTCATTGCCAGCCTTGCTTGATCATTTCTCGGCGCGCGCGGAATTTCGTCAGTCCTGAAAGAGTGCCTATCCGCTGGACGAGACTCTGGTGGCCGTTCCTTGCGCAGTGATATTGGCGGCGGAGGACTTTGTGGCGATCACCGGCTTAGGCCATCCCAAGATTGAATTTTTCGGGCATTTCGGTCCCTTCGCCCGCGGCGATACCGTGCCACGTCACGCTAACCGATGTGGTCAAAGCTCTACCCGTGGCGGTTTTCTCGGATTGCTTCATCGCCTGGGGCCACGTGCGCCCGGGGCGGTCGGGCAAACCCGCACGCCCCAAGGCACTCTGGCGATCCATCATGTTGTTACCTTCGAGCCGCGTACATCACCGATTGTGGCACCGGAACGAGCCGGGTCGCTCCTGTGCGGGCGGAATACCCGCTGCCTTGGGTTTGTTGAAACGGCAGCGACTTCTGCTTCGCGCGGCATGTGCGGTCAAGATTCAGCTTGTAGCCGATCCCATAGATCGTTTCGATTCCGTCGAACACAGGATCAAGCTTCCGAAGCTTGTTGCGTAACCGCTTTACGTGGCTGTCGATATTGCGGTCGTTGACCCCGTCTTGATGGCCGTAGTCGTAGATGGTTTCGATCAACTGTTCGCGCGACTTGACCATCCCGTCATGGCGGGCAAGCGCGT
This sequence comes from Roseovarius sp. B-10, assembly GCF_056859295.1. Taxonomy (NCBI): domain Bacteria; kingdom Pseudomonadati; phylum Pseudomonadota; class Alphaproteobacteria; order Rhodobacterales; family Roseobacteraceae; genus Roseovarius; species Roseovarius sp. B-10. The sequence continues at coordinate 1,754 of NZ_JBSXOE010000018.1, forward strand.
GCAGCAGGCCGAATTCCGTCTTGGTCAGGAACAGCTCGAGCCCCAGCCAGAACGACTGAAAACGGCTTTTGTCCATGACAAGCGTACCACGGTTGCCCTTCACTTCGAGGCTTTGTTCCATGGAGCGGTCGCGCTCCTTATCGACCGGTCGCGCGCGGAACGCGATCCGTGCAAAGAGCACCTCGGCTGGCACCGGCAAGCGAACGTAGTCTTGCGCACCAAGGCGCAGGACCGTCAATTCCTGAGAGGCCTCACCATTGGCCGTGGTTGCGATCACCTGTGCCTCGCCATTGAATCCATGCCGGAACATGAACTTCCAGCCGTTGGCCTCGGGATCGTCGAGCGAGACCACGATCATTTCGGGCCGGAACCTCGAAAGTTCCTTTTCGGCACGTCCGACATCGGCGACGACCAATGTCTGATTCCCGGCCTCGCGCAGCAAATCCGCGGTTTCATTGAGAAGTGCCCGGTCGGCACCAACGAGCATCGTTTTGGTCATTTTCCTACCCCCAGTATGTGCGCCGGCCCATTTGCCGACGACACCTACATGCGGCCAAACTTTCGCCGTTATTTGGTCCTGATCTCAGAAAACGTTCCAGACATGTGCAAATATGTACGGTGCCTGTGTCACCGCTGTTCTTGCGTGATGCCTATGGGAATGCGCGCGCTTGAGGATGCGTCACTGTCGCGTCATGCTATCCGCCAGAACGGAATGCAGCTTTTGCGCCAGGTCTTGGCTGCGATAGGGCTTTGACAGAAGCTCCACCCCGGGATCGAGACGTCCCTGATGGACGATCGCATTCTTGGTGTAGCCCGAGGTATACAGCACGCGCAAATCGGGGCGGCGCTCACGCGCGGCCAGCGCCAACTCGTGGCCGTTCATTCCACCGGGCATCACGATATCGGTGAACAACAGCGCGATGTCGTCGCTGCCATCCAGCACTTCGAGCGCCTCCGCGGCGTTCCTCGCCTCGGTCACCCGGTAGCCAAGGCTGGTGACCATGGCCACGACATTCTGCCTGACATGCGGATCGTCTTCGACAACAAGTATGTGTTGACCTTGTCCCGCCGGAACCTCTGCGATCTCCATATCGCTTGGTATTTGGACCTCGTCGGCACTGGATCGCGGGAAATAGAGCTTAATCGTCGTGCCCTCGCCCGGTTCGGAATACACCTTGAGGTGACCGCTCGACTGCTTGGTGAAGCCGAACACCATGGGCAACCCTAGCCCGCTCCCGTCGGCCTTGGTGGTGAAGAACGGCTCCAACACGCGGTCCCTGACTTTTTGCGACATCCCGATGCCGGTATCGGTCACGGCGATGACGGCAAACGGCCCCTCCTCGATATCGACCATGCTGGCGGTTCCGGCGTCGATCCAGGAGTTGGCGGTCTCGACGGTCAGTTTGCCACCCGACGGCATGGCATCGCGGGCGTTGAGCGTGAGGTTGAGCAACGCCGCCTCCAACTGACCGGGGTCGATTTCGACGAGCCAGAGGTCATCGGTCAGAACGACCTCCATTTCCAGGTCTTCGCCGAGGGAGCGGCGCAGCAGTGGCTCTATCGAGCGCACGACCTCGTTCAGATTGGTCACCTGCGGTGAAAGCGGTTGTTGCCGGGCTACGGCGAGCAATCGTGCGGTCAGCTCGGCCCCGCGTTCGGCGGCACCGACGATCTGTTCTGCCATGTTGCGCAGATCTTCCCGCTCGGCCAGCTTATCTACAAGAAAATCGCCGTTGTTCAACACGACGGTCAGCAGATTGTTGAAGTCATGCGCCACCCCACCCGTCAACTGGCCGATGGCATCAAGCTTCTGGGAATGGCGCAGGATGGCCTCTCTTTCGCGCTCCTGCGTTACATCGACCATGCTGCCGATCACGCGCATGGCCTCGCCGTTGTCGTCGCGCAAGACGACGGCACGATCGCGGATATAGGCGACGCGCCCGTCCGCCCGCAGGAAACGATACTCTTCCTGCCACACGTCGCCCTTGCCTTCGACGACGCGGACGAGCCCGGATCTTACCTTTTCGATGTCCTCGGGGTGCACACAGGCCGTGATATCGGTCGCGAGGGCAGGGGTAGTGCCAAGGTCATATCCGAGCACCGTGCGCAGCTTGTCGCTCCACCAGAGCGATCCGTCGCGAACATCCCAGTCCCAGATCACGTCCTTGCTGGCATCCGTGACCAGCCGGAAGCGTTCTTCGCTAACCCGGAGATCTTCTATCCATTTGCGCCGCTCGGTGACGTCGCGTTCCAGGGAGACGTAATGCGTGGTCTTGCCCGCGGCATCGGTTAGCGGGGTGATGTCCATCTCGATCCAGTACGGTTGACCGTCACGGGTATAGTTGATGACCTCGGCGCGCACACGTTCCTGGCATTCAAGAGCGGACCGGATACGGTCCAACTCGTCCCTTTGGGTGTCGGGCCCCTGCAGGAAACGCGGGGTCCGGCCGATCGCCTCTTCCGCGCTGTAGCCCGTCAGCCGTTCGAATGCGTTGTTGACATAGATGATCCGTGGCCCGTCCGGGGCGTCTATCGGGGTCGCGTTGGTGATCAACAGGATATCGTCCATCCGCGTGACTGCCGCGTTGAGCATACGCAGGCTCTGGGCGCGATGGCGCTCGCGGGTCACGTCGCGAAAATATACTGCCAGACCGTCGGGCGAGGGATGGGCCGTCTCCCGAAACCAAATGTCGAGCGGGGGGAAATACTCCGAGAACTCGACCGATTCGCCCGACTCCATGGCGTGGCGATACTCGGTTTCAAACCGGGTTCCGACCACCTCGGGGAATTCCGACCATATATTCTTGCCCAGCAGGTCCTCGCGCTTGCGCCGCAGCAGGGATTCGCACCGTTGGTTCACGTAGGTGAACCGCCACTTCGGGTCGAGCGTGAAAAAGGCATCTCCCATGCCCTCGATCGTCCGGCTCAGCCGGTTGCGCAGTGCGTGGCGCTCTTCGTCGATCCGAACGAATTCGGACAGGTCCTGAAGCGCGCCCAGCACGGCAACGATGCGTCCACCCTCATCGCGCTCCGCCTCGCCGACGGCCCGGACCCAGATCCGATTGCCACGGGCGCTGACGATCTGCACCACCTCGTCGAACGGGAGGCCATTTTCGGCGCAGGCGTTGAACCGGTCGGTGATCCTGTCCCTGTGTTCCGGCGGATAGAAGCCCAGAGCGCGTTGCAGGCCCACCTGCCTTGTTTCAGGGGCTTCGTAGATGTCCGCGGTTTCCGGGGACCATTCCGTGATCTGACTGTCCAGATCGACGCGCCAGCCGCCGATGCGGCCAACCTGACCCGCAACGCGCATCAGGTAATCGCGGCGCCGCGCGCGGGCCTCGGCCTCGGCTTCCCTCGTCACGTCCTGCACCACGCCGCTCAGGATCTCGCGCCCGTTCTCGGCGATCCGTTCGGCCCCTCCCTTGACGTGGATCACCGTGCCGTCGGAGCGGACGATCCTGTGGGCAAAGAAGAACTCACCGGTCGCGCCTTCGAAGAACTTGGTGTAATTCTCGAGCATCGCGTCGCGGTCATCTGGATGGACCATCGCGACGTATTCATCGAATGTCGGTGCCGAGGATCCGAGCGGCAGACCGAAGAGTACGAACAGCTCGTCCGGCCATTCAAGCTGCTGCTTCTCGACATCGAAACGCCAGGAATACGCCTTCAAGAGGCGCGCGGTGCTGCGGACAAGCGTTTGGTGTTCCGCCAGACTGCGCGACAGCGCTGCGGCCTCCTGCTTGCCCAGATCGGACGTGAGACCGCGCAACTGTTGCAGCGTGTCGCTCTCCGGGGCGCTGCTGTCTTTGCGGTCTGATCTTTCATGCAGGCTGTGCAGCACGAAACGCACGGATCCGTCCGGATGCGTCAGCGGCATGTTGACCACGCTCCACTGTACCCCTGCGGTCCCGTCATCGGTATCGGAGGGTGGTCCGGCCAGCGCGATCGCCTGCGCCATGACATCCCTGCTTCCGCCATCGGCCACGCGGCGCAGCGAGTCCCGCAGGGTTTCAAGACCATCGCAGCCGGTTCGCGCGACACGTCCGCGCAACAGGTCGGGAAGCGGTTGTCCGATCACCTCGTCGCGCGGCGTGTCCAGCGCGCCTAGATAGGCGTCGCTGGCTGCGACCACGGCAAGGCTCTCGGGGTCGAGAACCGCGAAACGCCCCGGAGCGATATTGAACAGCTCCGCGAAATGATCCGCTGTCGCATTCGCCGCCCGGATACGCGCCGAGGCCTCGGCAGACAGGTCCTGCGCCTCCTCCTCCTGTGCGACCAGTTCCGTCACGTCGTGGATGATCGAAAGCTTGCAAAGTTGACCTGACATCTCGACAAGCTGAGTGTGAACGTCCGCGATGAACGTCTCACCGTTCTTTGTGATGTGACGAAACCTTCCCGGGGCATCGGGACCATCCAGAAGCCGGCTGGCAAGTATGGCAGTCCGGGGCACCTCTTGCTCTGGACGCAGGTCCATGAGTGTCATGGATGTGAGTTCTTCCTTGGAATAGCCGTATTTCCGGGCCGCCGCGTCATTGGCCGCGACAATCCTGAACCCTTCGATCTCGAACACGAAGATCACCGTCGGGCACAGGTCAAGGGCCTCGACCATTTCCGGGGTCAGGGTTGGACTTGTCGACATTTGCCCCCCATGTTCTCGATATGTCGCGCGCACGAGGCACACGAAGAGGCTCCATCCCTCCCGCACAGCCCTTGCATATGTTGCACAGTGCCATTTTGGTGAGTGGACGTCGATGGAATTTCCACCGCGCGTTTCTTCGGGCATCGCATCGTTGCGACCCCATTTGGCGCACAGATTGCCATCAGTAGCCGGACGGGTAGATGTGTCGCAAGCGTTAACATGATTCACCACATTGCCTCTGAGCATCACAATCATTGGCACATCCCTCTATCGTAATCCCGCTGCCCCAAATTGAACGCCGGCGCAGATACCGCCGTGACTGCGGTTCACCCCAATCGTACCCGGCTCCGATATGACGACGACCCATCCTGAGCGGATCGCGTGTTCAAACTGACTGCCAGCGTGCACATGGGTCATTCACCTATTGCCAAGCTCCGGCTTGCCGACTGCGATGAGGAATATCTGGCATTAACCTCACTCCGTTTCAGGCAATGGCGAACGGATCGTCCAGCACGCCGACGAGCGGCATGAGGAATTCGCCGTTCGTCGGGTCCAGCGCATCTGCATAAAATTGATCCGTGGCGTCGATGGCGTCTTCGATGCTCTGCTGCGATCCATCGAACAGTTCCATGACTTCGCGGCCATTCTGACCGTCAGACATGCCTTTGATGACGGTGAAGTAGATGCCGATATCGACCTTGTTCTCGATATAATCGATATCCGTCCCCTGCGCCCCATTGAGAAGCTTCAGAATGAAAGTATCTGGCGAAATGGCACCTGAGTCCAAGCCTCTCAGCCAGTGATCGAAGCCGCCTTGATCGGGATCGCGCCCGAGGATGTTGTTGTACACGGCCGTGATCAGTTCGCCATTCGATGAGCCCTCCGGGTAAAGCGCCTTGGTTTCCGCTGCGGCGCTGAATCGGGCGGCGATCTCTTCCAATGACTTTCCGTTACTGAAGGCAGTAGCCCAAGAATACAGGCCCGTCGCGTCCGGGGCCCGGTTGAAATACGCGATGTAGAGCTCGATCAGGTCCGCGAACTGCGCCTCGTTCAATGCCACCGGCCCGCCGAACCGATCCAGGTTCATGGGATTGCCCCCCATCGCCGGGATCTCGGTATCGAAGTCCAGGAATTCCATGTCGATGAGCGTGTCGGTGCCGTTGCCATCAGATTGACGGTGCGTAAGAATGGTGTCGCCCGGGCTCAGCGTCAGCGTGTAGCTCGACTGATTGCCGGAATACACGACCGTGTCGGTTCCTGCGCCGCCCATGAGCTTGTCATTACCCGCGCCCCCCGAGAGCACGTCATCGCCCCAGTCGCCGGTGATGGTGTCGTTTCCGTCACCGCCATGGAGCGTGTCATCTCCCCAGCCGCCCTTGACGAAATCATCGCCGTGCCCACCGGAAACGAGATCATTTCCCTCGTAGCCACTCAAGTTGTCGTCGCCCGCGTCGCCGAGGATGGTGTCATTCCCCAACCCGCCGCGCATACGGTCATCGAACTCTGACCCCTCGACGAGGCGATTATGCGGACCGCTGCCGCCCAGGAGACTGCTGTCGGCATCCGCGGCATCGACGCCCGCGATGTCCATGCGCACGACGGACCATGCCTGCATCGTCATGAGAAATTCGTCGAAGGCATCGGCGGCCATCAATTCAGTGACCTGGGTCGTGCTGATGATCGGCTGGGCCATTTCGTCGGTGCCGCCCGCGCCGCCATCCCAAAGCTCCGTCCATGAAACCCGGTAGTAATCCGCGTCGAATTTGATTGCGGCGCTCAGGTCCAGGTCCATCAGGTTTTCTGAACCGCTTCGCTCGGACAGGAAAAATACCTGCCTGTCGGCATCGCCATAGCCATGGATGGCAAATTCCCCCGCCACTTTGAAATCCATGATGGGAGCCAGATCCACGAGGCTCTCGCTCATCAAGGCAAAGCCTTCTCCGGCAAGGGTCAGGGACTCTGCCGACTTGAATATCAGCGTTCCAGAGTTGCTGTAGTTGAAGATCGCCGGCCAGAAATGGGCCGTAGTCACACCGTGGGTGACCATTTCATAGAGTATTTCCGTGCTCATGGAGACTTGTTGAAGGCCGCGGTTGTTGGCCTGTTCGATGTCGCCGTTTTTACGTGTGTTCCACTCCGTGATGTAGAAATCGAGATCGGGAAGCGTTGCATCGCGGCTTTCCAGCGCGATATTCCACAATTCAAGCTGGCTGAACCCGAACTGTTCTTCGGTGTTCACGGCGTCAAAACCACCATCCAGGTAGTAATGCTCGACCACCCCATCCAGCGCATTCGCTGCATCGCGCAGGTTGAAGTCTATAAGCTGCCCATCCGCACCCTCCACGGTGACGGAGTCCTGGTCGAAGGCGGCGATCATCTCGCGCACCTGCGGGCGGGACGTGTCCTGGGATTCCAGCGTGACCGGTGTGAGCCCGGCGACGGACGCAGCATCCATCCTGCTTACTTCATGGGCCGTGTAGACGAACCCGGTCGCCTCATCGACATAAAGCGTCGTGTCGCTGCTGGGCGAAAAAATTCCCGCGGAACTGGTGGTCTGGACCACGATATCGGGCTGCGCAGCCGGGGGAATGCCCATATCGGCAAAGGTGTCAGACATCACCTGGGACATCGCCGCCGCGAGCTTGCCATACTCGCCGGCGGTCATCTGCCCCGAGCCCCAATACTCGTTGCCGATTTCAAGCGCACCGATATTGACGCCGCGCGCCTGCGCGGTTTCGACAGCCGTCTGGATGAACTCGGCCACATTCTCCAGATGCCCGGCGTCGATCACCCGCTGGCCGTATGTGCCGGCAAGCAGAGCTTCGCCGGCCGATTGTGTGAACCCGGTCATCGTGGGAATCACGAGGGTGACATCGGTGCCGAGGCTCGCGGCGAGATCTACGAAATCCGTGAACGGTGTCAGCGTCTGCGTGTTACCCTGAAACGTCCCGCTCGACCGCTCAAGGCTGCCGCCGCTGATGTCCGAGATGTCGAAATACCATTCGGTGACCGACCCGCCAGGATAACGCAGATTCGTAGTCCCGAGGTCCTGATACCTGTCGAATAGCTGCGCCTCGTCAGGTGCCGTCACCGTGAAAAGCGCATTCAGACCAAACATGTCTTCCGTGACAGATGTGCCCGTGTTTTCATCTGTCTGGTCAATGACTTGGATGATACCCATGCCGCGTTCCTTCATCAAAACTACGCTTGCAGTCCTGACGAAAGGGGATAGGCTCCAGACTTCTCTGGCTTTGGTTGCTGGCTTGGAATTGCGTATGAGCGCGGTAGAATTTCTTGCGGAGTTCAAAAATTGTCTTGGGGATGTGGCAAAGTGAGTCCTGCCTTAATTTGCACACAGTCCTATGCTGCGAGGCAGGTGATATTTCGGCGGCCTGACCGAATCGATCGGGACGCACGGGACCGTCTATGTCGCGGCCGACCTTGCGTTTTCCAGAAGACGTCAACCGCCGATCAGCGACTCGCGCGTGTTCAACTCGAAGCGGAAAATCGTATCGCGAAGACGTGCGAATCTTGTCAAAAGCTGTCCATTGTTCAATTCGTGCCTTCTGCTAACCTGCATTTGGATGTGTTAGCCAGACGGGGACGAGATGATGTTCAATCCCACCGCTGTTGTGGCAGCTGCGTTTGGCGATCACCTCGCCGAGACGTATCTTCGGTATTTTTCCGGTCGCAAGTGCGAATACGCCGCGTTTCTGAGCGGGAGCGCGCGCATGTTGTTGGAGCGCCTCGGTAATTCCGACGCCCTTTACCACAACGCCGAGCACACCATGATGGTTACGTTGGTTGGCCAGGAGATCATCCGCGGTCAGCTTGTGACCCGCGCCGTCAAGCCTGAGGACTGGCTCCACTACATCGTGGCGCTGCTGGTCCATGACATAGGCTTCTCCCGTCACGTCTGCGAGGGAGATACCGACAATGAAGTCGTGATCAATGAGGCAGGCGACCGGATTTGCCCACCGCGCGGCGCATCGGACGCGTTTCTCGCCCCGTATCATGTCGATCGTGGCAAGATTTACGCCCGCCAACGCTTTGCCGAATCCGGGCTGATTGACCATGAGCGGATCGCGGCGTCTATCGAATACACCCGGTTTCCGACCCCGGATGACCCGGCGTATTCAGACACCGAGACGGAGCCCGCTCTCGTGCGCGCCGCCGACCTTATCGGCCAGATCGCCGACCCGTTCTATCACCGCAAGATCAATGGGCTTTACTATGAATTCGTGGAAACCGGCTTTGCACAAAAGCTTGGCTACGACACGCCCATGGATCTCATGGATCAATTCCCGAATTTCTTCTGGCAGCAGGTGCAGCCGCTCATCGGCCCGGCTCTCAGGCACCTGGAGCGGACCATGGATGGCAAACAGTGGGTGGCGCAGCTCTATAATCACGTCTTTCAGGTGTCACATCGTGCGAGTTGCCTAGGGCCATTTCCCGGCCCGCCGGATCAGTCTGGGTGGAAAGGTGAGAATTCCGCTCCCGGTGGGCCCTCGGGTCCGGCTCCGGTGCCCGGTGGATGATGGAGTGCCGCCAGCGGCAGGGCCCGTGGGGCAAACGGCCCGATCGGCAGGCCAGACGCGACGCAACGTATTGCACCAATGAATTGACGGGGCTGATCCGCTCCTGCGAATGCAAGCCCGCCGTGTTTGACCCATGACGCCGCGCGGTTTCAGTTCACGCTACTTGGGCGGACTGATTTCCTTGGCCATCGCGGCGCTGGCCTCTTCTCCCGCGCATGCCGCGGGCGGCGCAGTTCCGACACTGGTCGCTGAAATCGGGGCAAGCCTGCTGTTCGCAGGTGGCCTTGCTATTGTCTTTGCACGGCTTGGCATTCCGTCGATCGCGGCGTTCATACTTGCGGGGGTTGCCCTCGGGCCAATCGGGCTTCAGGTGATCACGGATCCCGGCAACATCGAAGCCATCGCGCAAATCGGATTTGTTCTGCTGCTGTTCGTGATCGGGCTTGAAATTGACATGCCACGCATACTCGCGAGTGGCAGGACGCTCTTGCTCGCAGGATTTCTTCAGTTCCCGCTTACGCTTCTGTTCGGGATGCTCTTCACGAAACTGCTGATGCTATTGGGCATCGGCGGCCTTCTCACAGAGGCGCCGTTGTCGCCCCTGTACGTTGGCATCGCGATCTCGGTTTCATCTTCGCTGCTTGTTGTGAAACTGTTCCAGGAGCATTTTCAGCTTGATACGCGCCCCGGTCAGATTTCCCTCATTATCCTGATATTTCAGGATATCTGGGCAATCGTCGTCACGCTCGTCCAGCCCAGTTTGGGCAACCCGGACGTTTTCGCGATCCTCAGTTCCTTCATGGGTATCGGCCTGTTGATCATCGTCGCGGCGCTGCTTTCGCGTCTGATCGCCACGCGCGCCTTCGGCTGGATTGCCAAGAAACCGGAGCTCATCCTGCTGGGCGCAATCTCATGGTGCTTTGCCATTGTCGCCTTGGGGACGAGTTTCGATGGTCTCACGCATATGCTTGGCGTTGACATGATGCTTGCGGTCGGTTCGGGCATGGCTGCCCTGATTGCCGGCGCCACAATTGCGAGCTCTCCTTACAGCGTTGAAATCGTCACCAAGGTCGGCCTTGTTAAGGATTTCTTCGTGACGCTCTTTTTCGTCGGGCTTGGAATGAGCATCCCGGCCCTGACATCATGGGAGGTGCCGCTCCTGGCCTTGCTTGTCGCCTTCATGGCGCTTCTCGCCCGCCAGTTCGTGTTCTTCCCGGTTTTCTACTTTCTCGGAATCGATCAGCGGAGTGCGCAGGTAAGTTCCATCCAGCTCGCGCAGATATCGGAATTTTCCCTCGTCATCATGTTTCTTGGCCTGGAATTGCAGCACATCAGCCAGGAATTCGCAGCCGTCGTCATTCTGGCCTTTGTCATCACGGCGGTCTTGACCACACCGCTGTTTGAAAATGCCTATCATATCTATGACGCGATCAAGGGCGCGCTCCACAGGCTCGGCTTTCGCGAACCCGGTGGCGAAGAAGAAGAGAGCGGGCATGAAACGATCCTCGGCATGCTCGGCATTCACCGCGATGCGTCCTCTTTCCTCGAAGAATTGTCCCGCCACCAGCCCGAGTTGCTGAAACACACGTCCATCGTCGACTTCAATGTCGCGCTGCACCCGTCCATCAGGGCGCTGGGCGCGCATGTCGTCTATGGGGATATCTCGAATGAAGAGGCTCTGCTTCATGCAAAGATAGATCGCGCCCGGATCGTGCTTTGTTCGATTCCCGACAATCTTCTGCGCGGTATTGATACCGCGGCCCTGGTCAAACTGGTTCGCCATGTCAATCCGGGGGCCACGATCATTGCGAACGCAATCCACATCTCAGACTGGCAGAAGTTGCGAGAGGCTGGCGCAGATATCGTCTACCTGCCTCACCTGGAAGTCGCCAAGACAATTCTCGACGCATTCAACCATGCCTACGATCAAGAGATAGAGATTTACGAGGCGCAACAAATAGAGCGTTTCGGCACACCGGAGAGCCGGCACGAAATCATGGATTAAACCGACGCTCACAATACCCCGAGCGATCCGCCCACCCGCATTCACCGGAAAAGTATGCCCCAACGACCGGACCGGCGCCCCGATCGGACCTCGATTGCATGTCAGCCGTAAGCCTTCTGTAAGCCGGGTGCGTCACGACCCTGCTCAGCATTACGCTTGCATATCAACGACGGAGACAGACATGCGTATCCTCTCACTCGCCGCGGGCCTCATTCTGGCTCTCGCCCCCTCTCTCAATGCCGCGTCTATCCCCGCGGGCGGGCATCTCGAATTCGATGTCGTCCGGAAGGGCAAGGACATCGGGGATCACGGCTACCGATTCAACGGCTCCGATGACGCGCTCACCGTGAAGGTGACCACCGATATCACGGTCAAGGTCCCGATCATCAGCGTCACCGCCTACAGATTTCAGCATCAAAGCGTCGAAAACTGGTCCGGTGGCACGCTGACTTCGGTGCGCTCGGCCACCAACGATGACGGCACGCCGCACCAACTGGCCACCGGCGGCAAGGGCGTACTTCCGGCGAGCCTCTGGAACGACGACATCCTGCGCGCCGGCAAGCTGTTGAATACCATCGACGGCAGCATCATGAGTGTCCGGGTGAGCGATATGGGCACCGAGCAGGTGACGACCCGCCGCGGGCCGGTGGCCACGCACCATTACCGTCTTTCGGGCGATCTGAACCGCGACCTGTGGTACGATGCGCAGGGCAATCTTGCGCATGTTTCCTTTACGGCCGAAGATGGCACGACGGTAACATACGTCCGCAAATAGGACCTTTGCCCAATGCGGCTCTTGTACGTGGAAGACAATGAAAGGCTGGCGCAGAACACCTCCGCCAGCCTTCAGGCGAACGGCTTCATAGTGGACTGCGTGCACTGCGGAGAGGACGCGGTGCATTCTGCCCGCTCCTACGATTATGATGCGATCATCCTGGACCTCGGCCTGCCGGATATCGAGGGGCTGTCGGTGCTCAAATCGATCAAGGCCGCCAAACCCGAGGTGCCTTTCATCATCTGCACGGCGCGCGACGCGCTGGAAGACCGGATCAAGGGGCTAGATGCGGGCTCGGACGACTACATCGTAAAGCCATTCGACGCCGCCGAGTTGCTGGCGCGCATCCGGGCGGTGCTTCGGCGGCCCGGCGGCGCGCTCGGGGTGACGCTGATGGCAGGCAATATCACCTTCGATACCTCGTGCCGCAGCGTGGAGATTGGCGGCACCCCGGCGCACCTGTCGCGGCGAGAGCGCGATCTTCTGGAACTCTTCATGCGCCGCAAGGGGCGAATCTTGTCGAGGGACACCATCGAGAACGCGCTTTACGGGTTCGACGAGCCCCCTACGCCCAATGCCATCGAAGTGGCCACGCACCGGCTCCGCAGGAAACTCGCCGATATGGGCGCAAGCGTGGCGATCCACACCCTTCGGGGCATCGGCTACTTTCTGGATGACGACGGCGCGTGACAGGGCTGGCTGCACTCTTTGGCGAGGCAAGCTCGCTTCGGCGGCGACTGATCGTCAACATCCTGCTGGCGGTGGGCTTCTGCTTCGCGCTGGCCTCTGTGATCCTTAGTTATGAATTCTACGAACACCTTGCCGAGAACCGCAACGAGGCGCTGGCGCGCGAAGCCACCGAAATCGCCGGACAGATATCTCCCGCCGCGCCCGAGCTTGGACTCGACGCCGGGGCGCTGAGATTTCAGGGCGATGGGGGGCTTTATCGGTACACCGTCTTCGACGAGGCGATGCGACCGGTCATCGGCGGCGAGGCGGCTGAAGGGCTGGCGGACCGTGTCTCGGACGCCGCGATGGGCGAGCCGCGCTTCCTGAAGCTGGGAGATACCCGCACCGGGACCGCACTCATTGTAGAGCGTGAAGGCCGACGCTTCGTGGTTCTGGCCTCCACTGCGGCGGGGCATTCGGAAGAGAGCGACCTGGCTGAGCTCATGCACGAGGTCAGCGAGGAGGTCCATTGGCTGGCCATCGGGATCGCGGCCATCCTCTTCTCTGCCATACTTGCCACCCGTCGGTCTCTGGCACCGCTCCGGCGGGTCTCGGGCGAGGCCGGGGCGATCGGGCCTGGCACGACGGACAGGCGGCTTTCGACCGCGCATCTGCCCGCCGAGATCGTACCGCTGGTGATGGCCGTGAACGAGGCGTTCGACCGGCTCGACCGGGGCTACCGGGCGCAGCGGGATTTCTCCTCGAACGTGGCCCACGAGGTGCGCACGCCGCTGGCCATCCTGCGTTCCGCGATCGACCGAATGGACGATGGGCCGTTCAAGCATGACCTGCGAAACGATGTGCATCGGCTAGAGCAGATGTTCGAGCAGCTCGTCAACCTTGCCCGCGCCGAGGCACTTGGCGTGACGGCATTCGAAGAGGTGGACCTGCACGAGGTCGCGCTTCGCGTGGCGCAGGAGATGGGCGTTGCGGCCATGCGCGATGGCAAGCAGCTTGCCGTCACCGGTGCCGAAAGCGCCAAGATACACGGGCACGCCGGGCTTCTGGCCATCGCGCTCGGCAACCTGTTGCGCAACGCCATCAACTATACCGATGGCACCGGCGAGATCGAGATCGAGATCAGCGATGCCCCCGCCGGCTGGCATGTGCGGGATCGGGGCCCGGGTATTCCGGACGCGCAGAAGGCCCAGCTTTTCCAGCGTTTCACGCGCGGAGAAACAGGCGGGCGCGACGGTACCGGGATCGGGCTCGCCATCGTCAAATCCGTGGCCGAGGCGCACGGGGCCACCGTATCGGTCGCCGACCGGCCAGGCGGCGGCAGCGTCTTTTCCTTCCTTTTCCCCAAGTCGTAGCGCGCCGCCGATCCGCGGCTGCCTGTAAGCCTGGCGTAAGTCTGCCGCGCCAGACACGTGGCCATCCGAGAGTTCAACGACCAGATTGGCCAGCCATGAGAATCGACTTCCTGACAGAGCAGAGCCCCGCGCGCGCAGCGGCCGAGCAACATATCCATGACGTCTACCGCGAGGTCTACGGCGCGCGGATCACCCGGTTCGCCCCGCGCCTTGTGACAGTACAGGATCCCGCTGGCCGGATTCTCTGCGCCGCGGGCCTTCGCACCGCGCAGGACGGGTTCTTCTCCGACACCTATCTTGACGGCGGATTCGCAAGGTGCCTGCGCGATCCCGGCGGGCAACCGGTACCACCCACGCAGATCATGGAAGTGGTCTCGCTCGCATCGAAGACGCCCTTCCCGGTTCTGGCGATGCTCGACGTGATGGTCGACTGGGGCCGCGCTCAGGGCATGACGTGCGGGGTCTTTACCGTCACCGCCAAGCTGCGCCGCCTGCTGGAGCGGACCGGGCTGGACTTTGCCAGGCTCGCCCCCGCCGACCCGTCCCGCGTTCCCGAACCGGAAAGCTGGGGAAGCTACTACGCGCACGATCCCTGGGTCTGCGCCTGCACGGACCGGCTCATCTCGCCCGTTGCGATCTCTCCGCGCACCCGCGCGGCGGGCCTGCATTGCGAGGCGTCGTGATGCGGATGGTGTTCGAGGCCCTCACGTGCCACGCGAGCGAGACCCCCGACGCGACCGCGTTTCGCGACGATACCGGCGCCGTGACGTGGCATGACCTGTCAGGCCGCGTTGCTGGCCTTGCGCAGCGGCTCGAGGCCGCGCCGCAGACGGTCGCCATCGCTGTTCCGGGCGGGATAGATTACGTGGTGGCCGATCTTGCCCTGACCCTCGCGGGCAAGCGGCAGGTGCCCCTCCCGTTCTTCTTCAGCCCCGGTCAAACCGATCATATCGTGCAGGAATGCGATGCCGAGGCGGTCATCACGACCGACAATGACGTCTTCGCCGGATCGCCCTTTCAGGTCTTCTCCCCCCATACCACGCCCGCCGGGCCGCTGCCTGCCTACCCCGGCGGAGCCGAGCGAGTCATCTACACCTCCGGCTCCTCCGGCGACCCCAAGGGCGTTATCATAGGCGATCGCCAGCTCGACGCCTCGCTCGCGGCCCTGAGCGACGTGATCGGCGCGGGTCCGCGGGACCGCCACCTGTCCGTTCTGCCCCTTCCGCAACTGCTCGAACAGATTTGCGGGATATTTCTTCCCATCCTCGCCGGTGCGGAGTGCGTGATGCGCTTCGATGCCACCCGCGCACTTCTGGGTGGCCCGATCGAGGGATTGATCCGCGCGATGGACCAATGCCAACCCACGACCAGCCTGCTCGCCCCGGGTCTCTTGGGCCGGTGGGTGGCCGCGATCGAACACGCGGGCTCGTCCGTTCCGTCCAGCCTGCGTTTCGTCGCCGTCGGCGGTGCGGCGTCCTCGCCCGCTCTTGTCCGCTCGGCCGAGGCAGCGGGCATCCCGGTGCATGAGGGGTACGGGCTGTCGGAATGTTGCTCGGTGGTCGCCATGAACCGCCCGGGCCGCAACGTGCCGGGGACGGTCGGCCCCGTTCTGGCTTGCTCCGACGTGCAGATCGTCGATGGCGAAATCACCGTGGCCGGGCCAACCGTCATGGAAGGCTACCTTGGCGGGGCACCGGCACCCGCGCGCTGGTGCACCGGCGATCTCGGGCGCATCGAAGACGGTCGGCTGGTGGTCGAGGGGCGCAAGGATGCTCTGCTGGTGACGCCCGCCGGGCGCAACATCTCGCCCGAATGGGTCGAAGCGCGGGTAAATGCCGATCCGCGCGTGACGAGTTCCGCGCTCTGCCTTCGGGACCCCGATGGCGTGCTGGTGCTGATCGCCGTGCTCGCCGCGCCCATGAGCGCGCAAGAGGTCGCCGCGCGGCTCCGGGATCTGCCTGGCTATGCCCGCCCCGAAGCCGTGATCTTCACCGACCCGTCGGAACCAGGGCTTCTCTTCCCCGCTGGCACCCCGGATCGCCGCGTTGCCGCCGTCATTGCCAACGGCAGGGCGGCGGAGGCTCTACCAAATCTTCTTCAGACTGAAAGACTCGCCTCATGACGCATACCAAGACCGCCCTCATCACGGGTGCTGGCTCCGGCATCGGCCGCGCGCTCGCTATCGAGGCCGCCCGACGCGGATATACCCCGATCCTCGTTGGCCGCACCAAGGCCAGCCTGGTGGAAACGCAGGCTCTTGTCCCCGACGTGCAGGCCCGGATCGTCGTTGCCGATGTCACGACCGCCGAAGGCCGCCATGCCATCGTCGAGGCCGCGGGGCACCGGCTCGACGTGCTGATCAACAACGCGGGTACCCTGAGCGTCGGCCACCTGCGCGATATTGACGATGCCGCGCTGGAACAGATGTGCGCCACTAACCTCGTGGCCCCGATGGCCGTCACCCGCGACCTGTTGCCCGCGCTCAGGCAGGCGCAGGGCCGCGTTGCCAACATCGGCTCGGTCTTTGGCGATATCGCCTACCCGTTCTTCGCCGCCTATTCCGCCACCAAGTTCGGCCTGCGCGGCTTTTCCGACGCGCTGCGGCGCGAGCTTTCGGGTTCGGGGGTGGGCGTCACCTACATCGCGCCGCGGGCCACCCGAACCGCCGCCGAGGCCGAGTTTGCAGCGTTGGTTGAACCGCTCGCAATGACCCTCGATAGCGCCGAGCAGGTCGCCACAGAAGCCTGGGCCGCCATAAAGGCGGGCCGCCGCGAAAGTTTCCCGCGCGGCAAGGAACGGCTTTTCGTCAAGGTTCAGCGCCTGTTCCCCTCGCTCGTCGATAGATCGGTCGGTGCTCAGGCCCGCGACACCCGAACGCTCAGGGCGCTGGAGCCTGTAAGCAAGGCGTAAGCCCGTGCCGCTAACCACCTGGCAGGACATCAACAAAGGACTCCGAGAATGCACTACAACGTGATCCGCGCAGAAGAGACGGGCGCGACCGACATCACCCAAGAGGTCATCGCGCAAACCCGCGCCTGTCTGGAGACTGACGGCTGGGCCCTCCTGCGTGGCTTCAAGTCGGACATGAACGGCTTCAGCGAGCTGACCGCGCAACTCTGCACCACGATCACCTTCGATCCGGCGCGCGAGTATTCAGAGAAAAACACGCAGAAGGTCGATGCCGGTCTCGGCCCGGTCGGCCTGCATATCGAGAACGGCAACACGCCGATCTGCCCCGATATCGTCGCCTTCTACTGCACGCGTGCCGCCTTCGAGGGGTCCCAAACCACGATCTGCGACGGGCGGGCAGTCTTCGAGAAGTTCGACGCCGGTCAGAAGGCCCGCTGGAGCCAGAAGATGAAGGTCAAACGCAACCTCCCCGAAGATCTCTGGAAGCGCTACCTCGCCAACGAACACCCCGCCATTAGCCACCCTGACGAGGTGACCGAGGACCATATCATCCAGTTCAAGGCCGCCATCCCGGGACAGGATTTCGCGCTGCGCGACGATGGTTCGATCGACTACGAACTGACGGTCTCGCCGGTCAGGCCCTCGTCGCTGACCAACGGGCAGGCGTTTGCCAACGCCATCCTCGGCCCTTCGCACAATTACGAGAAACCGGAATACACGCTGGAGGACGGCTCGACCGTGTCGCCGGTCGAGATCGAGGCGCTGCGCGAGCTTGCCGAAGGCTGCACGGTGGAGATCAACTGGCAGGACGGCGACATCGCGGTGATCGACAACACCCGCGTCATGCACGGTCGCCGCGCCATCAAGGACGCCGACCGGCAGCTTTTCATCGGGATGGGCCGTATCTGAAATCCGGCGGCGGCAGACCGATCTGCGCGGGTCTGATTGGCTATTGGGCCATCTGTATTCGCCAGTGAGAGGGGCCTGGCCCGGCCAAGTGGCAAGATTGGCCCCAAAGGCGCAAGTGAGCCCCCGAACCGTGCGGTTCGCGCGCTGAACCTGCAGGTTCGGGGTTACTCGACCTGCCGTCCGGGTACCACGCTGAACGGCTCCAGCCCGTCGCCGTTGATCCAGGCGTACTCGCCCTCTTCGGTGCGCACCAGCGCATAGGGCGTCCACCCCGTGCTGCGCCACCAGCTCTCGTATTCGCCGGTCTCTTCATTGGTGCGCCACCGCCCCTCGTCTGCACGCCCGCCCTCGGGCACATAGAGCGTGGTGCCATCCGGCCCGTAATACTGCCGGTAGGGCGTGCCCGACCAGGTGCCGACGATGGTGTTGCCGCTGAGCAGCGCCTCGATCTCCGGGGGTGTCAGTTTGTCCTGCACGGCCTGCGCCACTGCCGTTCCGAGGGTGGGCAGCGACAGAAGCAAGCCCATGAAAACACGACGTTTCATACTGAAATCTCCCTCTTGAGAGAGAGTAGTATGGCAGAAAACCCCGGTTAGCGCGACCCGTGCGCGTGGGAACGCGGCGTCATGCGGGGGCAATCAGGATGGCGCGGAAATCGTTGACATTGGTCAGCGTCGGACCCGTGATCACCTGATCGCCGAGTGCCGCAAAAAAGCTATGCGCATCGTTGCGCGCCAGTGCCGCCTCGGTATCAATGCCTGCCGCCTCGGCGCGCGCCAGCGTGTCGGGCGCGATGGTCGCTCCGGCCACCTCGGCGGCGCCGTCCACCCCGTCGGTATCGCAAGCGATGGCATGAATTCCCGCCGCTCTCCCCAGATATAGTGCCAGCGCCAGCGCATATTCCGCGTTCGGTCCGCCTACCCCGTCTCCCCTGCGGGTGACCGTGAGCTCCCCCCCCGACATCAGCAGCACCGGCGCAGCCCCGGGGGCCAGCCGTTCCTGCATCTCGCGCGCCAGCGCCGCGTGCGCCCGGGCGACGTCGCGGGCTTCGCCTTCGAGGTCGTCACCGAGCGTTTTCACGCGGATGCCTTCACGCTGTGCCAGGTCTGCGGCGGCGTCAAGTGATTGAGAAGGCGCGGCAAAAACCACATTCTCGACCCGTGAAAGCCGCGGGTCGCCGGGCGCGACGACGCCGCTTTCCCCGTCCAGAACGGACAGCGCCGAGGCGGGCAGGTCGATCCCGTAGCGCGCCACCAGTGCGCGTGCCTGCGCCGCCGTCCCCGGCTCGCCCACCGTCGGGCCCGAGCCGATCATCGCCGGATCGTCGCCAGGCACGTCCGAGATCATAAGCGCCAGCATCCGCGCCGGATGGGCGGCAGCGGCAAGCTGCCCGCCCTTGACCGAGGACAGGTGCTTGCGGATCAGGTTCATGTGGCCGATGGGCGCGCCCGAGGCCAGCAGACCCGCGTTGACCGCCTGTTTCTCCGCTAGTGTCATCTCGCCAGCGGGCTGCACCAGCAGCGACGACGCCCCGCCTGAGATGAGCGCCAGCACCGTGTCGTCCTCTCCCAGCCCGTCGAGCAGCCGCAGCATTCGCGCGGTCGCCGCGCACCCGGCCTCGTCCGGCACCGGGTGCGCGGCCTCGACGATCTCGATCCCCGCGCAGGGCCGCCCGTAGCCGTAGCGCGTGATGACCAGCCCTTCGCACGGGCCCCATTCCGCCTCGACCGCCTCGGCCATGCGGGCGCTTGCCTTGCCCGCGCCGACGATCACGCAGCGCCCCGCGGGCCGCGGCGGCAGGTGGGCGGCAAGGCTGCGCATCGGATCGGCAACGGCCACGGCGGCGTCAAAGAGGCTGCGCAGCAAGGCAAGCGGATCGGTCATGTCGGTCGGCCCTTTCGGAAAATCATGGCCCGGCGGGAGGATGCGCGATATCGTTAGGCCAATGCGTGGCAAGAGGAAAGGTGAAGCCTTGGCAACACGAACCGAGGTCGCGGGAAACCCCTGCATCCTGTGTGTGGCGATCACCGGATCGGTGCCGACCAAGGCCGACAATCCTGCCGTGCCCATTACCCTGTCCGAGCAGATCGAGTCCACCCACGCCGCGTTCGAGGCCGGGGCCGCCATCGCGCATTGCCATGTGCGCGCCGAGGATGGCACGCCGACCTCCGATCCCGAGCGCTTTGCCCGGTTGGGCGAGGGGATCGCGCGGCACTGTCCGGGGATGATCGTGCAGTTCTCTACCGGCGGGCGCTCGGGCGCGGGGCAGGCGCGCGGCGGGATGTTGCCGCTGCGGCCCGACATGGCCTCGCTCTCGGTGGGGTCCAACAACTTCCCTACCCGGGTTTACGAGAACCCGCCCGACCTGATTGCGTGGCTCGCTGCCGAGATGCGCACCCACGAGGTCGTGCCCGAGATCGAGGCGTTTGACCTGAGCCACATCCTCCACGCGATCCGCCTGCATGGCGAGGGCGCGCTCTACGGGCGGCTGTACGTGCAGTTCGTGATGGGGGTGAAGAACGCGATGCCCGCCGACCGTGAGGTGTTCGATTTCTACGTCCGGATCATGCGCACCCGCGCGCCCGAGGCCAATTGGTGCGCCGCCGGGATCGGGCCGAACCAGATCGTCGTCAACGAGTGGGCCATCGCCGCCGGGGGGCACACGCGCACCGGGCTGGAGGACAATGTACGCCTCGACCGCGCCACACTCGCCCCATCCAACGCCGCGCTGGTGCAGCGCGCCGCCGATATCTGCGAACGATACGAGCGGCCCGTCGCCAGCCCGGCGCAGGCCCGCGCGATCCTCGGGCTGCGCCCCTGTCTTGATGGCTCCTAGCCCGCGAGGGTGGCGAGGTAAGTGCCGTAGGCGTTCTTGGAAAAGACCTCGGCCCGGGCACGCAGCGCCGCCGCGTCGATCCAGCCCGCGCGAAAGGCGACCTCGTCGGGCGAGCCCACCTGAAGCCCCTGCCGCTCGGTCAGGGTGCGCACGAAATTGCCTGCATCCAGCAGGCTGCCATGCGTTCCGGTATCCAGCCAGGCAAAGCCGCGACCCATCTGCTCAACATCGAGCGCGCCCTCGCGCAGGTAGCTTTGCAGGAGCGTCGTGATCTCCAGTTCGCCGCGATCCGAGGGGGTGATGGCACGGGCGCGCTCGGGGGCGGTGCTGTCGAGAAAGTAGAGCCCGGTCACAGCGTAATTCGAGGGCGGCACCGCCGGTTTTTCGATAATCGCGCGCGCCCGGCCCTCGGCGTCGAAATCCACCACGCCATAGCGTTCGGGATCGGAGACGCGGTAGCCGAAGACGGTGCCTCCCTCTGTACGTCGATCCGCGGCGGCAAGCACCTCGGGCAGGCCGTGACCGAAAAAGACGTTGTCACCGAGGACCATTGCCGAGGGCGCGCCATCGAGAAAATCCTCTGCCAGCAAGTAGGCCTGCGCGAGGCCGTCGGGCGAGGGTTGTTCGATGTAGGTGAAATCGAGACCCCATTGATTGCCATCGCCCATGAGCCGCGTGAATTGTTCGCGGTCCTGCGGCGTGGTGATGATCGCGATTTCGCGGATACCCGCCAGCATCAGCACCGAGAGCGGGTAATAGATCATCGGCTTGTCATAGAGAGGCAGGAGCTGTTTCGAAACGGCGATGGTCACGGGGTAAAGCCGCGTGCCGGAGCCGCCGGCGAGGATGATGCCCTTGCGTTTCGTCATCGTGAAATTTCTCCAAGCTCTGTCAGGATGTCGCGCAGCCCGTCTCGCCAGTCGGGCTGTTCGAGGCCGAAGGCGTCGCGCGTGGCGCGGCAGTCGAGCCGCGAATTGAGCGGACGTTGGGCCGGGGTGGGGTAGTCGGCGGTGGAGATGTCCTCGACCGGGCAGGCGATCCCGGCCATCTCGAATATGGCGCGGGCGAACCCGGCCCAGGACGTTTCAGGCGTGCCCGCGAAATGATAGATTCCGGTCTTGCCGGGATCGGCGCAGAGCGCCCCGGCGATGTGCAGGCAGGCATCGGCCAGCGCGGCGGCGGGCATTGGCCCGCCTACCTGATCGGCAACGATGCGCAGGCGATCGCGTTCGCGCCCCAGACGCAGCATCGTCTTGATGAAGTTGCTGCCATGCGCCGAGACCACCCAGGACGTGCGCAGGATCACATGCGGCGCGCCGCTCTCGCGCACCGCCACCTCGCCCGCGAGCTTGCTGCGCCCGTAGGCCCCGAGGAGGGCGGGCGCATCGTCCGGCCGCCACGGGGCCGTGCCGGAGCCGTCAAAGACGTAGTCGGTCGATACATGCACCAGCGGGATGCCGAGCGCGGCACAGGCGCGCGCCATCGCGCCGGGGGCGGCGGCGTTGACCAAGGTGGCGCGGTCCTCTTCCTTCTCGGCGCGGTCCACGGCGGTATAGGCGGCGGCGTTGATGACGGCGTCGGGGGCGGTTTCACGGATGAGCGTGGCGCAGGCGTCGGGCGTTTCGAGATCGGCGCGGTCGCGCCCAGCCATGTCGAGCGTCACGCCGCCCTGCGCCCTGCGCGCGATCTCGGTGGCAAGCTGCCCGGTGCGGCCGAACACCAGCACCTTCATGCCGTCACCCCCAGCCGTGTGCCCACGCCCTCGCGATCCAGAAGCGCGCGCCACCACGGCTCGTTGTCGAGAAACCACAGAACCGTGCGTTTCAGCCCTTCTTCAAGGGTCACCGAGGGCCGCCAGCCAAGCTCTTCGCGGATACGCGCCGGGTCGATGGCGTAGCGCGCGTCGTGGCCCGGACGATCCGCGACAAATGTGATCTGATCGGCGTAGGAGCCGCTATCCCTGGGTCGCAATTCGTCAAGAATGCCGCAGAGCGTGCGCACCAGCTCCAGGTTGCTGCGCTCGTTCTCGCCGCCGATATTGTAGCTGCGCCCCACCGTGCCCTTTTCCACCACCAGCAGAAGTGCGTCGGCGTGGTCCTCGACATAGAGCCAGTCGCGCACCTGTCTGCCATCGCCGTAGATGGGCAGCGGCTTGCCCGCGAGCGCATTGAGGATCACCACCGGGATAAGCTTTTCGGGGAAATGGTAGGGGCCGTAATTGTTGGAGCAGTTGGTCAGGACCACCGGCAGGTCATAGGTTTCGTGCCACGCCCGCACCAGGTGATCGGAGGCCGCCTTGGACGCGGAATAAGGGCTGCGCGGGTCATAGGGCGTGGCTTCGGTGAATTGTCCCTCGGCCCCGAGCGAGCCGTACACCTCGTCGGTGGAGATATGGTGAAACCGGAATGCCCCGGGCTTGCCCGCCTTCGTCCAATGCGCGCGCGCGGCCTCGAGCATGTTGTAGGTGCCGGTGATGTTGGTCTCGACAAAGGTGCCGGGCCCGTCGATGGAGCGGTCAACGTGGCTCTCGGCGGCGAGGTGCATCACGGCGTCCGGCGCGTGGGTGGCAAAGATACGGTCGAGCGCCGTGCGGTCGCGGATATCCGCGTGCTCGAAGGTATAGAGCGGGTTGTCTGCCACCTCGGCGACGTTGTCGGGGCAGGCGGCGTAGGTGAGCGCGTCGAGGTTGACCACCTCGTGCCCGCGCGCGACGGCCAGTCGCACCACCGCCGATCCGATGAAGCCGCAACCGCCGGTGACAAGGAGCCGCATGGTTTATCCCTTCCACTCGAACGGCGAGTCGAATTCGGTGAAGGCGGGGGCGGCGACGTCCTTGTCCGACAGGATCGGGGCCACGTCACCCAAGTCCCAGTCGATCCCGATATCGGGATCGTCGAAGCGCACCGCGCCGTCGCACTCGGGCGCGTAGTAATCGCTGCACTTGTAGATGATCTCGGTCTCCGGCTCGCGGGTCACGAAGCCGTGCAGGAAACCTTCGGGGATCAGCATCTGCCGCCCGTTCTCGAAGCTCAGCTCCGCCCCGAACCATTGCCCGAACGTGGGGCTGCCGCGGCGGATGTCCACCGCCACGTCGAAAAGTCGCCCGCGCCCGCAGCGCACCAGCTTGGCCTGCGCGTGGGGCGGGGATTGGTAATGCAAGCCCCGCACGGTGCCCACCTCTGCCGAGAGCGAATGGTTGTCCTGCACGAAATCGATATCAAGGCCCGCCTCGGCCATGCGCCTGTGGCTCCAAGATTCTGAAAAGAAGCCGCGGCTGTCGCCGAACCGCACGGGCGTGAGCACCAGAACGCCATCAAGCCGGGTCCGTTCGATCTTCATGCAGGGTCCATCACGCCATTCATCAATGCGCATAGCATTTCAGAAATGCCGACAAGCGACAATCGTGACGATGCGCGGCCACGATACAAGAAGACCCCGGAGCGCGTGTTCCGGGGTCTTCTTGTCCGCCTGTCCCGCCTGCCGGGCTCCATTCACACGTGCCGGTCGACCATCATCTTCTTGATCTCTGCAATCGCCTTGGCGGGGTTGAGGCCCTTGGGGCAGGTCTTGGTGCAGTTCATGATCGTGTGGCAGCGGTAGAGCTTGAACGGGTCTTCCAGGTCATCCAGCCGCTCGCCGGTGGCCTCGTCGCGGCTGTCGATGATCCAGCGATAAGCGTGCAGCAGCGCGGCGGGTCCAAGATACTTGTCGCCATTCCACCAGTAGGACGGGCAGGAGGTCGAGCAGCAGGCGCACATCACGCATTCGTATAGCCCGTCGAGCTTTTCGCGATCTTCAATCGACTGCTTCCACTCCTTCGCGGGCCGATTGGTCTTGGTCTCCAGCCACGGCATGATGCTCTCGTGCTGAGCGTAGAAATGCGTGAGGTCGGGGATCAGATCCTTGACCACCGGCATATGCGGTAGGGGATAGATCTTCACGTCGCCCTTGATCTCGTCCATGCCGTAGATGCAGGCCAGCGTGTTGATCCCGTCGATATTCATCGCGCACGACCCACAAATCCCCTCGCGGCAGGAGCGGCGAAAGGTCAGCGTCGGGTCGATCTTGTTCTTGATGTAGATGAGTGCATCCAGAACCATCGGCCCGCAATCGTCGAGATCGACGAAATAGGTGTCCACCCGCGGGTTCTGCCCGTCATCGGGGTTCCAGCGGTAGATCGTGAACTTGCGTGCATTGCTCGCGCCCTCGGGCTTGGGCCACGTCTTGCCGGTGGTGATCTTGGAATTCTTGGGCAGGGTGAATTGAACCATGATCCGTCTCCTTAGAACGTGCGCTCTTTGGGCGCGATCTTCTTGAGGCTGATGCCGCCGGCGTCCTCGGGGGTGATCGGATCCTCGATGATCGGGCGATAGCTGAGGTCCACATCCGTCTCGCCGATCCGCGCGATCGTGTGCACGCGCCATTTCTTGTCGTCGCGCTTTGGGTGATCCTCATGCGCGTGGGCGCCACGGCTCTCGTGCCGGGCCTCGGCGCCGAAGATCGTGGAGAGCGCGCAGGGCATCAGGTTGGTCAGCTCCAGCGTCTCCATCAGGTCCGAGTTCCAGACAAGGCTGCGGTCGGTGACCTTGAGATCGGCCACCTTGGCGGCCACGCCCTTCATCTTCTCAACCCCAGCGGCCAGCGTCTCGGAGGTGCGGAAGACGGCGGCGTCGGCCTGCATGGTGCGCTGCATCTCCAGCCGCAGATCGGCGGTCGGCACCGCGCCGTCGGCATGGCGCAGTTTGTCGAAACGGTCGAGCGCGCGGTCGACCTCGGCCTTGTTGGTCGCCGGCACGGCGCTTTCGGCGTCCACCACCTTGCCCGCGCGGATGGCGGCGGCGCGACCGAACACCACGAGGTCAATCAGAGAGTTGGAGCCCAGGCGGTTCGCGCCATGCACGCTTGCGCAGGCGGCCTCGCCCACGGCCATCAGGCCGGGGACCACGGCATGCGGGTCGTCCTTGGTCGGGTTGATCACCTCGCCCCAGTAATTCGCTGGGATGCCGCCCATGTTGTAGTGCACGGTGGGCAGCACCGGGATCGGCTCCTTGGTGACGTCCACGCCGGCAAAGATGCGCGCGCTCTCGGAAATACCGGGCAGGCGCAGGTGCAGTGCCTCGGGCGGCAGATGGCTGAGGTTGAGGTGGATGTGATCGCCTCCCGACCCGACACCGCGCCCCTCGCGGATTTCCATCGTCATACAGCGGCTGACATAGTCGCGCGGGGCCAGATCCTTGTAGTTGGGCGCATAGCGTTCCATGAACCGCTCGCCCTCGGAATTGGTGAGGTATCCGCCCTCACCGCGTGCGCCCTCGGTGATCAGGCAGCCCGCGCCGAAAATGCCGGTCGGGTGGAACTGCACGAATTCCATATCCTGAAGCGGCAGACCCGCGCGCGCCACCATGCCGTTGCCGTCGCCGGTGCAGGTATGGGCAGAGGTGGCCGAGAAATAGGCGCGGCCATAACCGCCGGTGGCCAGCACGACCGTCTTGGCGTTGAAGACGTGGATCGTGCCGTCATCGAGCTTCCAGCACACCACGCCGGTGCAGGCGCCATCGGTCATGATCAGGTCGATGGCGAAATACTCGATGTAGAACTCGGCCTTTTCCTTGAGGCTCTGACCGTAGAGCGTGTGCAGGATCGCGTGCCCGGTCCGGTCGGCGGCGGCGCAGGTGCGTTGCACCGGGGGGCCCTCACCGAACTCGGTGGTGTGGCCGCCGAAGGGACGCTGATAGATCTTGCCCTCCTCGGTGCGGGAAAACGGCACGCCGTAATGCTCCAGCTCATAGACCGCCTTGGGGGCCTCGCGCGCGAGATATTCCATCGCGTCGGTATCGCCCAGCCAGTCCGATCCCTTGACGGTGTCGTACATGTGCCACTGCCAGCTATCCGGACCCATGTTGCCCAGGCTCGCGGCGATGCCACCTTGTGCGGCCACGGTGTGCGAGCGGGTTGGAAAGACCTTGGTCACGCAGGCGGTGCGCAGCCCCTGTTCGGCCATGCCGAGTGTGGCACGCAGCCCGGCGCCGCCGGCGCCCACAACTACCACGTCGTAATCATGCGTCTCGTATTCGTATGCGGCCATAATGTCAGTTCCTCACAGCGCGATCTTGGCAAGGGCGAAGAGCCCGGTGGCGATCAGCCCGTAACTCAGGATGGTGGTAAAGATGATTAGCGCGCGGCGGGTGCTGCCGTGGGTGTAATCCTCGATCATGGTCTGTGCCCCGCCCGCGAAATGGCGCAGCCCGAAGAAGATCACGAGGCCGGTCAGGAGGGCCATCGCGGGGTGCGCGAAGGTGGCGAGCACCTCCTCGCGGGTGCCGCCTACGGCACGCCCGAACGCGACGAGGAAGACGGGGATGATGAGCGCGAGGCCCACGCCGCTCATCTTCATGTACCAGAAATGTTCGGTTCCGGTGCCGGACGCGCCCTTGCCTTCGGCGCGTTTGCGTGCGGTGAGATAGCGCATGTTTCCCTCCTCAGACCAGAAGCAACGTGATGACGGTGAGCACGACCGAGCCGATGACGCAGGCCCAGCCGAGGCGCTCCGCCGTTTCGATCTCGAGCCCCTTGCCCGCGTCGAAATAGAGATGCCGCAGCCCGGCAAGGTAGTGATACCACACCGCCCAGAGCGACAGCGTCAGCACAAGGTCACCGAACCACGAGGTCAGTACCGCGTCGGCGGTGGCGAAATAACTCTCGGAGGTTGCGGCGGCGAGGAGCCACCAGACGATCAGCGCCGCCGCCACGATCAGTGCGTTGCCGGTGATCCGCGTGAGGATCGAACTGATCGAGGTCATTTGTGGACGGTAGATTTGCAAGTGAGGGGAAAGCGGGCGTTCAACCTCTGTGGACTCGGCCATGGGGGACCTCCTTGATGTTCGGCGGCGGCACGGGGCCTGCTCTGGCTGTTCCCGTTTTGCAGGGTTTTGCCGCCGCTGTCACCTGTTACAAAGAGGAATTAGCCCGATACGGTCGATTCGCCGCAAAAAATAGCTGTTTGTGATCACGTAAAATCCCGTGTGATCACAATGGCCCGTGCATCGCGCAGCGACTCATTGCCTGGGCAAGCCATTGGAATCGCCGTATCGCCCACGGGCAACGTCGCAAGCGGCGCGTGTTTGTGATCACAAAGGCGCCGTTGTTAAGCGTCGCGCTTTTCCAGCGCCTCGATGCGCGCCTTGAGCGCCTCATTCTCCTCGCGTGCCTTCTGTGCCATCGCGCGCACCGCGTCGAATTCCTCGCGGGTGACGAAGTCGCGCTCGGCCAGCCACCGGTCGATCAGCGACTTCATCGCCGTCTCGGCCTCGGTCCGCGCGCCTTGCGCCACGCCCATCGCGTTGGTCATCAACTGGCTCAGATCGTCGAGCACCTTGTTTCGCGTCTGCATCGCTTGCCTCCGGCGTTTTCTCTCCCCCGTGTATATGGCTCCCATACCCCCGATCACAAGGTTGACTTTCCCCGCGTGCGAGAGGCACAGAGACGCATATGCAGGCCGCGATACCATTCCCCGAGATCAGCCCCGAGATCGTGTCGATCACGCTCTTCGGCATGGAATTTGCACTGCGCTGGTATGCGCTGGCCTATATCGTGGGCATCGTCATCGGCTGGCGGATCGTGGTGGCATCGACGCGCCGACCGGCGCTGTGGCCCGGTGACCGCGCGCCGATGGAGTCAAAGGATGTGGAGGACCTGCTCACCTGGGTGATCCTGGGCGTGATCCTGGGCGGGCGGCTTGGATACGTGCTGTTCTATCAGCCGGGGTATTACCTCGCGAATCCTGCCCAGATATTGCAGGTCTGGCAGGGGGGCATGGCGTTTCACGGCGGGCTTTTGGGTGTCGTTCTCGCGGTGGTGCTGTTCTCACGGTCGCGTGGTATCAACTGGGTGTCGGTGGCGGATGCGCTGTGCATGGTGACACCGGTGGGCCTCCTGCTGGGCCGGATCGCGAATTTCATCAATGCCGAGTTGTGGGGGCGGGCCACCGACCTGCCCTGGGGCGTGATCTTCCCCGGTGCGGCGGCGCAGGATTGCGCGGGCGTCGTGGGGCTTTGTGCGCGCCACCCCTCGCAACTTTACGAGGCGGCGCTCGAGGGGCTGATCCTCGGGGCGGTGCTGCTGTGGTTGGGTTGGCGCCGGGGTGCGCTGCGCCTGCCCGGCACGCTCACGGGCGTGTTCTTTGCGGGCTACGGGGCCGCGCGCTTTCTCGTCGAGTTCGTGCGCCAGCCGGACGCGCAATTTGTCTCGCCCGGCAATCCGCTGGGGCTGGCCTTTCATGTGGATGGCTATGGGCTGACGATGGGGCAGGCGCTGTCGCTTCCGATGATCGCCTTCGGCATCGGCATGGTGCTTTGGGCGCGGCGTCGCGGGCGGGCACGACCAACATGACGCCGCTTGCCGCGCAGCTTGCCACGCAGATCGCGGCCACCGGGCCGATGAGCCTCGGCGATTACATGGCCGCCTGCCTGATGCATCCCGAGCACGGCTATTACGCCAGTCGCGATCCGTTCGGTGCGAGCGGGGATTTCGTCACCGCGCCGGAAATCAGCCAGATGTTCGGCGAGTTGGTGGGTCTCTGCCTCGCGCAATGCTGGCTGGATCAGGGCGCGCCAGCGCCCTTCGTGCTGGCAGAGCTTGGCCCCGGTCGCGGCACGCTGATGGCCGACCTGCTGCGCGCCACCCGGGCCGTGCCCGGCTTTCACAACGCGCTGCGCCTGCACCTTGTCGAGACCTCGCCGACCCTGCGCACGGCGCAGGCGGCGACTCTCGGACGTGGCGATGTGGCCTGGTGCGACAGGGTTGAGGATCTGCCGGACATGCCCCTCTACCTCGTCGCCAACGAATTCTTCGACGCCCTGCCGATCCGGCAGTTTCAGCGGTCCGGCACCGGCTGGCGCGAGAGGGTGGTCGGGCTGGAGGGAGACGGCCTTTCGCTCGGCCTCGGGCCCGAGGCTCCGCGCCCGGAACTCGATCATCGCCTCGGGGACACGTCCGAGGGCGATATCGTCGAGACCTGCGCGCCCGGCACCGTCATCGCCGCGGAGATCGGCACGCGGATCGCGGACAGGGGCGGCGCGGCGCTGATCGTGGATTACGGCGACTGGCATGCGCTGGGCGACACGTTTCAGGCGGTGGCGGGCCATGCGCACACCGATCCTCTCGCCGCCCCCGGCATGGCCGATCTTACCGCGCATGTGGATTTCGAGGCACTGGCGCTTGCCGCCACCCCCGCCGCGTACTCTCGCCTCTGCCCGCAGGGCACGTTCCTCGCGCGCCTCGGCATCGGCGCGCGGGCCGAGGCGCTGGCGCAGGGGCTTTCGGGCGGGGCGCTCGACAGCCACATGGCCGCATTTCGCCGCTTGACCGGCGCGGATGAAATGGGGACGCTCTTCAAGGTGCTGGGCCTCATGCCGCCCGGCGCGGCGCCGCCACCCGGACTGGACCCATGACACTGGAGATCATCACCGCCGACGCACTCGCCCCCCTGCATCACGGGTTCTTCACCCGGCGGGGCGGGGCGTCCTCGGGGATATTCTCGGGCCTCAACTGTGGCCCCGGCTCGTCGGACCAAAGCGAGATCGTCACCATCAACCGCACCCGCGTGGCCGACGCCATGCAGGTCCCGCAGGACCATCTCGTGACCGTTCACCAAGTGCATTCCGCCGACGTTGTGAGCGTCGCTGCCCCGCTCGGCCTGCGCCCGCGCGCCGATGCCATCGTCACCGCCACCCCCGGCCTCGCGCTTGCCGTCCTGACCGCCGATTGCCAGCCCGTGCTGTTCGCCGACGCCGAGGCAGGCGTGATCGGGGCCGCCCATGCGGGCTGGCGGGGGGCGCGCGACGGCGTGCTGGAGGCGACGCTCGACGCGATGGAGGCGCTGGGCGCGGAGCGGGGCCGCATCGCCGCGGTCATCGGCCCATCGATCAGCCAGCACAATTACGAGGTCGGCCCGGAACTGCTCGAGGATTTCATGGCCGACGATCCCGAGAGCGCGCGCTTCTTCGCCAATGGCGAGGGCGACCGCTATCTCTTCGACCTGCCGGGATACGGGCTGTGGCGCCTGCGCCGCGCCGGGGTGGCCCACGCGGAATGGACCCGCCATTGCACCTATGCCGACCCGCAGCGCTTCTATTCCTACCGCCGCGCCACCCATGCCGGCGAGGCGGATTACGGGCGGCTCATTTCGGCGATTCGACTGTGAGCGCCCGGACGCTTTTCGCGAACACGACCGGCACATTACTGCTCCGTGTGCGGACGCCCCGTTTTTGCGCGGCAACGCGGTGAAACGGTCCGACGCATAGCCGACCACATCGATTCGAACCCTGCCCGCGCGCCTTTGGTGGCGCACGGGCAGGGGGGATTGCGTGCCGCGCTTGGCGTGTGACTTACGTCACTGGCGCGAACGGCTTACATCTGCGCGGCTTGGCGTGCGGCTTTCAGCCAACCATCGACCTTGTCGCGGTTTTCCTCGATCCAAGCCGAAGCCTGCTGTTCGAGGTCTTCCGGGCTGTCGGCGCCTTTGTTCATCTTCGCGTTCTGCTCGAAGATGTCCTCGATCGGAATACGCGCTTCCTTCAGCAGCGTCTCGGCGGCCGGGTTGTTGTCGAGAAACTCGGAGTTGGCCACGGGCCGGATGTCGTTTGCCGGCCAGCCGAGATCACAGGGCGCTTCGCCCCGGCAGCCTTCGAGTTTGGCCACGGTCGTCTCGTCGGCGAGATTGGCCTGGCTTTCGGGCAGCTTGGTTTCCTTCATCTGCAGCCAGACGACGTCTTTGCCCGGCGTCAGTTCACCCACGGTCCAGTTCGGCGTCCAGGTGTAGAAGAAAATCGGTTGATCGTTTTGGTAACGGCCCAGTGCATCGGCCATCGAGGCAGAGTAGCCCGCCTTGATCGCGTTGAAGTCATCGTCCCAGTCGTAAGCCTCGAAATGGTGCGAAATCACCTTTTCGCAGCCCCAGCCCGGCGGGCATGCGACGAGGTCGGCCTTGCCGTCGCCATTGGCGTCGAAGAGCTGTTGAACCTCGTCCTTGGTCAGGTCCGAGACATACGTGATGTCGTGCTCTTCAGCCGTCTTCTTGTCGATCAGATAGCCCTGAAGCGCGCCGCCCTTGGCGACGTACCCCACTTTTTCGGCACCGCCGCTGAACGCGTCCTCATAGGAATTGTGCAGCGGGAACCAGCCGTTCACCCACAGGTCCACATCGCCGCTCTGCGCGACGGTCTGGTAAAACGGCGGATTGTCCAGCGTGGTGATGCGAGAAACCTCGTATCCCAGCTCCTGGAGCATCTGGCTGTAGACCTCGGCCTGCCACCAGCCGGTGTCCCAGCTTGCGCGCGCCATGTCGATGGTGGTGCCCTCGCCGGGCATCTCATGGCTTGCGGCCATGGCGGTGTGCGGCAGCGCCATCATCGCGGTCAGCGCCGCGCCAGTTGTGGTTTTCAGGATCGCCTTCTTGTCAAACATGATGAAAGTCCTCCTTCTCTCGGTATTGGCCGTCCGAGGCCCTGTGTCCGGCGCCCCGGCTGGCACGTCTCGCGACCAGTCCGGCAGCGTGTGGTCGTGAGACGGTTTTTTACTTAGGGCACGCCGATTTGCTCACGTGGGTGAGGTTGCCGGTGCCCTCTTGCTGAAGAACGATTTCAGCGTCTCCAGCAATCCCGGTGTTCTTGTCGTATTCTCGGATCCGAGCGCCTGCGTGATCCGGTCGAGGATCATGGCCAGCAGCACGATGCCCAGCCCGCCTTCGGTCGCGGCACCAACGTCGAGCCGGCCCAGCCCGGTGTAGACGGTCAGACCAAGACCGCCGGCGCCGATGAGCGCCGCGATCACCGCCATCGAAAGTGCCAGCATCAGCGTCTGGTTGAGTCCGGCCATGATCGTGCGCAACGCCAGTGGCAACTGCACCTCCCACAGCACCTGCCGTGGCGAGGAGCCGAACGAGTATGCCGCCTCGATCAGGTCTTCGGGCACCGAGCGGATGCCGAGATTGGTCAGGCGGATGATCGGCGGCAGGGCAAAGATGATGGTGGCGATGATGCCGGGCGTCATCCCGACCCCGAACAGCATCACGATCGGCACCAGATACACGAAGGGTGGAATCGTCTGCATGATGTCGAGCACGGGGCGCAGGCCCTTCTCGAACCGGTCGCTGCGCGCGGCGGCAATGCCGAGCGGCACGCCGACGATGGCGCAGAAAAGCACGGCGGTGAGGATCATCGCCAGCGTTGTCATCGTCTGTGTCCAGACGCCGATGAGATCGACCACCACGAGGCTGACAAGGGTGAACACCGCGAGGCCGCGGCTCGCGACCGCCCATGCCACTAGCGCCAGCGCGATGGTGAATGCCACCATCGGGATCGCCTGCAACGTTGCGTCCAGCCACTCGAGCACGAAGCTAATAGGCGCCTGCACTGCCTGGAAGAACCCACGGAAATTGGGAACCAGCCAGCCCTTGATGGCGGTTTCGACCCAGGCATCCAGCGGGAGATTGAATAGATCGGATGGTTGCCACATGTGTTTGCCTCCGGTCAGGCCGAAAGCGCGGGCGCGTCTTGCGCGGAGGTCTCCTCCGCGGGCGCATCTCCGCCCTGCGACCCGGTTGTTTCATTCGCAAGAAGATTGAACACAGCCTCTGGCCGCACCACGCCGACGAGGTTGCCATCGGTATCGGTGATGGCAACCGGCATGCCGGAACTACAGGCGGCATAAAGCGTATTCAGCCTTGTATCCGGTTCCGCGGTTGGTACGTTGCGGTGCAGCGCGTTTTCGAGCGCTGTCTCGCCGCGCTGTTCCGCCTCCGCGATGCCTTGACGGGTGACCGCACCTGCGAGCGTCTCGCCCTCCAGAACCGGCAGGCTGTCGCGCCTCAGCTCGTCGAGACGGCGACGCGCGGTGGCAAGGTCATGCGAACCGATCTCCAGCGGTTCGGGCGTTTCCATCACGCGTCGCGCGGAAAAGACCTTTGCCCGGTCAATATCCTGTGTGAAGGCCGCCACATAGTCGTCAGCGGGATTGCCGACAATCTCTTCCGCAGTGCCCACCTGCACGAAGCGACCTTCCTTCATGATGGCGATGCGGTCACCGAGGGTCAGCGCCTCGTCGAGGTCGTGGGTGATGAAGACAATGGTCTTCTTCAACTCGCGCTGCAATTCGAGCAGTTCGTTCTGCATGTCGCGGCGGATGAGCGGATCGAGCGCGGAAAAAGGCTCGTCCATGAGCAGGATCTCCGGATCGACGGCCAGGCCGCGCGCCAGCCCCACGCGCTGCTGCATGCCGCCCGAAAGCGCCGAAGGGCGTCGATCCGCCCAGGCCGAGAGCCCGACTTTGTCGAGGGCGGCGAGCGCCCTGTCGCGACGTTCCCGGGCGGGCACGCCAGCGATCTTGAGGCCGTATTCCACGTTTTCCCGGACGGTCTTGTGGGGGAAAAGGGCAAAGTGCTGGAACACCATCGACACCTTCTCCAGCCTCACCTTGCGGAGCGTCTGGGCATCTGCGTTGTGCAGATCGGTGTCGTCGATGCGGATCGTGCCGTCGCTGGAGTCGATGAGTTTGTTAAGCATCCTTACCAGCGTGGATTTGCCCGAGCCGGACAAACCCATGACGACGAAGACCTCTCCCTCCTCCACGGAGAAACTGACGGATTGAACACCAATGGTCTGGCCGGTCTTGGCAAGAATCTCGTCTTTCGTCTTGCCGTCCTGGACCAGGTCGAGCGCTTGACCGGGATCGTCTCCAAAGACCTTCGACAGGTTTTCAGCAACGATTTTGATGGTCAAAATTCCTCCTCTGTCAAAGACGCTGTTATTCAGAGTTGGCTCACATCTGACAGTTACATGGTTTCAAGGACGCGCCGATTCAACCGCCCCCTGCCTGATCCCATTTTGTCGAGAAACAGCAGGGATGATTTCCAGGGGCGGTCAGCGTCTTCAGTCAATGCCTTTCCAGCTCAAAACATCCCCATTGCCAGACCGGCGGCCAGCGCCTGACCGATATCACGGCATTGCGTGAGCTCGTTCTCCGGGATGGTCTTGGGCGCAAGGATTGCCTCGGGGGTCTGGGCGTGCGTGCAGATGATCAACGGATCCTGAACCGGGCGAAGCCGCCAGCCCTGCGCGATGCGGGCCGTCTGGCGGGCGGCGTTTTCGCCGTCCGACCCGGCGCAGACCATCTGGGCATAGGCACGCCCCTCGATCCGGCCCAGAACCGGGTAATAGCAGCGATCGAAGAAGTCCTTCATCACGCCGGAGAGAGCAGCCAGGTTTTCCGGGGCGCAGAACAGATAGCCATCGGCAGCCAGAAGGTCATCCGGCCCGGCCTGATCGGCTGGTTTGAGCGATGTCTCCGTCTCGTCACGGGCGGCATCAAAGGCCGCCTCTGCCATCTGCTGGCTGCCGCCGGTGCGCGAGTGATAGACAATGAGAAGCTGTGCCATGGCAGAAACGTAACGGCGATGCAGGCTGTTGACCACACGGCATTGGCTTGCTCAGGAGCCGCGCGATGGCCTGGCCGATACCGCTACGCCCGCCGCGTCGGTATCGCCGTCATCCATGTGCAGGGTGCAGGTGAGTTGGCCCTTGCGCCGCGCTTCACATCCTTGACGCGCTCGCGGAAATGCGAATGGCGGGTGTTGAGTTCGGACCACGTGTTGAGCACGCCGCTGACGGGCTTGTCGCGGAAAACCGCGGCGAAGCATTGCGCCAACGGCCCGTGGTGAACCACGGGCAGGTTCCTTGTGGCACCATCCACGGCCACTTCCCCCGCCCCGCGCGCTCTGCCATACTGCCGCCCAACCCATAAAACAAAGAGCAGCGGCATGAACGATCTTCTCTCGCCCACC
The DNA here is from genome assembly GCF_056859295.1 of Roseovarius sp. B-10. Taxonomy (NCBI): domain Bacteria; kingdom Pseudomonadati; phylum Pseudomonadota; class Alphaproteobacteria; order Rhodobacterales; family Roseobacteraceae; genus Roseovarius; species Roseovarius sp. B-10. The sequence goes on from NZ_JBSXOE010000018.1 coordinate 37,244, forward strand.
CCGAAATCCGATTATGACGCCTCTTCCATCCAGGTTCTGGAGGACATGGAGCATGTCCGCCTGCGCCCGGGCATGTATATCGGCGGCAAGGATGATCGCGCGCTGCATCACATGGTGGCCGAGATCGTCGACAACTCGATGGACGAGGCGGTGGCGGGGCACGCCACCTGGATCGAGGTGGAACTGCACGAGAACGGCCATGTCAGCGTGCGCGACAACGGGCGCGGCATCCCGATTGACCCCCACCCCAAGGATCCGAGCAAGACCGCGCTGGAAATCATCTTCTGCACGCTCAACGCGGGCGGCAAGTTTTCGGGTGACAGCTACCAGACCTCGGGGGGGCTGCATGGCGTCGGCTCCTCGGTGGTCAATGCGCTGTCGGATCACCTCAGCGTCGAAGTCGCCCGCAACCGCGAGCTTTACCGCATGGAGTTTTCGCGCGGGCTGCCGCAGGCACCGCTGGAAAAGGTGGGCGCAGCGCCCAACCGGCGCGGCACTTCGGTCACCTTTCACCCCGATCCCGAGATTTTCGGCTCGCTCAGCCTGAAGCCCGCCCGGCTCTTCAAGATGGCACGCTCAAAGGCGTATCTCTTCTCCGGCGTGGAAATCCGCTGGAAGACCGCCATCGCCGATGGCGAGACTCCGCAGGAGGCGACGTTCAAATTCCCCGGCGGACTCGCCGATTACCTTGGCGAGACGTTGGCCGGCGCCACCACCTATGCCGAGCGCCCGTTTGCCGGAACGGTGGAGTTCGCCGACAAGTATGGCGTGCCAGGCAAGGTGGAATGGGCAATCAACTGGACGCCGGCGCGCGACGGCTTCATCCAGTCCTATTGCAACACCGTCCCCACGCCCGAGGGCGGCACCCACGAGGCCGGGTTCTGGGCCGCGATCCTCAAGGGGATCAAGGCCTACGGGGAACTCGCGAACAACCGCAAGGCCGCGCAGATCACCCGCGAGGACCTGGTCTCGGGGGGCTGCGCGCTGGTCTCGTGCTTCATCCGCGAGCCGGAATTCGTCGGCCAGACCAAGGACCGGCTGGCCACGGTCGACGCGCAGCGCATGATCGAGGGCGCGGTGCGCGACCACTTCGACAACTGGTTGGCGGCCGATACGAAATCCGCGGGCGCGATCCTCGATTTCCTCGTGCTGCGCGCCGAGGAACGGCTGCGGCGGCGACAGGAGAAGGAGACCGCACGCAAGACGGCGACCAAGAAGCTGCGCCTGCCTGGCAAGCTCGTGGATTGCACATCGAATGCACGCGACGGCACGGAACTGTTTATTGTCGAGGGCGACAGCGCGGGCGGCTCGGCCAAGATGGGGCGCGACCGCAAGACACAGGCGCTCCTGCCGCTCAGGGGAAAGATATTGAACGTGCTGGGCGCAGCAAGCTCGAAACTCGGCAGCAATCAGGAGATCAACGACCTGACGCAGGCGCTCGGCGCTGGGCTCGGTACGAAATTCAACCTCGACGACCTGCGCTATGACAAGATCATCATCATGACCGACGCCGACGTGGATGGTGCGCATATCGCCTCGCTTCTCATGACCTTCTTCTTCACCCAGATGCGTCCGATGATCGACGCGGGGCATCTCTACCTTGCCTGCCCGCCGCTCTACCGGCTGACGCAGGGGGCGAAACGGGTCTACTGCCTCGACGAGGCCGAGCGCGATGCCTGGCTGGAAAAGGGTCTCGGCGGCAAGGGCAAGATCGACGTCTCGCGCTTCAAGGGTCTGGGCGAGATGGACGCCAAGGATTTGAAGGAAACGACGATGGACCCGGCCACCCGCAAGCTCATCCGCGTCACAATAGACGAGGACGAACCGGGCCAGACCAGCGACCTCGTGGAGCGTCTGATGGGGAAGAAGCCGGAACTGCGGTTCCAGTATATCTCGGAGAATGCGCGGTTTGTGGAGGAGTTGGACGTTTGAAAGGGCGAAGTGATGCTCGGCGAACGCCCCGGTTACACACATCTGATGAAGCCAATACTCGTGGTCGATTTGGACCGACAAGGGTTGCTGGGTGATCCGTTGTGCGCCCAACCGGCCCGATGGTTTCCAGAAGGGCCCAGCGGCGCACATCGAGAAGGCAAGGCACAAACTCCGACCGCTATAATCTTCAAGAAATTCGAGGACGCACCGTCGCAAGAGCTAGATGACTGGCAGAGCTATAGGACGGCCCCCGACCACCTCTGAGATTGCCGCGAGGAATGGGACCCCGCCGAGCCGCGCACAGGATCATCCGAGCCACCCCGCGGGGGCATTTTAGCTCCGAACCACAGTGAGGAGGCAGAACGGAGTGATGGGCCTCTGGTGGGGCCTCGTTTCGACAACCCTCGGGCTGAAGGCAGGTGGGGTTCCCTCTCAATGGACCAAGGTGGGGGAGCCGCCGACGGTAGAGAATGTCTCCTGCGGGTGCGAGGGGAGTGAGGGTATAGAAACCGTATATACAGGGAGTGGCGAATGGCTGGAGGGGACGACAAGGGTAACTTGGTTTCGATTAGTCGAAGCCCTGGAAAGTCGGCAACCCAAGATTCCTTGTCCACCATTGAAATGACTGATCTGCGCCCCCGGACAAAAAAAGGATATCCCCGGCCAGCGTGAAGCCAGCCAGGGAATTTCGGTAGGGAAATCGTCGGGTCACCTGCGAAAAGGCGACGCACCTTATTCTATCTTACCAACACCGAGATGTTGGTGCGAGATATCAAATGATGTCTTCTGGCGGAGTGAAGCCCATCGTTTCGACATAAATAGTCTGCGCTGCGATCAGCTCCCCGTCATCATAGGCTTCCAGTTTAGCGGCGTACTGACCTTCGGTATCCGGATCAAAAAACTCTGGACCGAAGAAGCCGTTGTTCCATGAGTTCTGCAAGTCGGTTTCGTTCCAATCCGATACAGTTCCGAACGTTCCATCGTAATACTGTGTCCCGCTCCCAGAGAGGTCGACTAATTCCTCTTCTATCGTGGGGTCAATATCCACATAGAACTTGAATTCGAAATCATCCACGCTGTCGTCGCCAGCTTCAGTCACAGTCGCTGCCCAGTCGATGTTCCACTCCGCCCTGTCGGTCGCGTCTTCACCTGTCTCCACCATGTAGGTGAACGTGCCGTCCCCATTATCTACGGGCGCGTCATAGTTACCTTCACCGCGCTCCTTGGCTTTAAGCGCCAGCTCGATACCTGCGCCTTCATGCCGTGCGATGGTGTAGTTGTCGGTGAAATTTCCGTCCCCGAATATCATCTCCTCGCCATCACCGTTATTGGTCGCGCGATCATCGACCTCACCAATGAAGCGGTCGATATAGTCTTCACGATCCCATCCCTTATCGTAGTCGAAAGCGCGCACGGCATCGTGATCCGGGCCGCCTTTGGCCGTGGCGTTGCCGGAGTAATAGGCCCGGTCAAGATATTCCTGGGGCACCTGTGATCCATAGTCGTCGAACAAATCTCGCTGATTAAGAGCCGCCTCAGTTATGTTTCCGAGAAGGTTGTCATGCATGTTCTGTTCACGCGCGCCATCCTCGAACTTCACCGTGTCGAAAGTCAGCGGATCACCACCGTTTTCGAGATAATCAACATAGACAAGCCCCAGTTGGACGAACGCTTCGTTCACATCGGTATTATTGGGGCCCACGGAGACATAGCTTTCGTCCAGATGTTCCCAAACCAGCCGGATCGCGTCAGCCGTATCCGCAAACTGAGAGAGTTTCTCAACAGTTTCGTCAACTCCGAACTCATTAAGGAGTATGTTCAGCTCTTCACTTAGATCTGGCTGAACTTCGTAGTCGCCCAAAGAACTGGGATCGTTAGCCTCGATGAACGCCAGGCCATTATTGTTCAAGGTGCTCGCGACTCTTAGAATACCGAGGGGCACACCGGACGCGTTGGGATTAGCGTTATCTAAAGCCGCTTGCGGCAGTTCTTTTTTCGGCGCCATATAATCTTCTCCGCCTTTGAAAAAAGGACGTGAGGGATTCGCGCGTCCTTTAACATTAATGTAATGCTCATGGGTATCACCCATAAAAAGTTTGTGTCAATGATAGGCTGTCTCGATTGAATATCACTGTATTAGACCTCTTCCCACACATCTAGGGTCAGGACCCTTTGATTTCCTCTGGGTCGCGTGATTCACGGTTCGAAAATCGCGCGGTGAATGAACATGTCTGATCTCTTCTGGCTGACCGACGCGCAGATGGCGCGTCTTGAACCCTACTTCCCGAAGTCCCACGGCAAGCCGCGCGTCGATGACCGGCGTGTGCTGAGCGGGATTATCTTCATCAATCGCAATCGGTTCGACTGGCGCGATGGTGAGGGCCTGAATGCCACTGGTTCGAATGAAGGCCCGTACACCTAGGAAAATCGAAATCGTGATATGGGGATGCCTACTGGTGCCACCGACGTCGTGTTCCCGAAACCTCCTACACCATTACTATGCGACCAAAGACTGTCTGCCGAAATGCTCATATCGTATGCCACTGAGACGGGCGCATGGCTGACACGCTTGGGATTCTCAATGTCGTAGATACTGAATGGTGCACATACCTTTCGATCCTGATTTCACGATGACAGGCTCTGGCGCAACGATTGGCGAGTGACCACGCGCAGATCGCCATGATCACTGCCATTGTTCAAGAGATGCCACACAGCTTGATCGCGTTCAGCTGCGCCTGACAAGGTAGCTGGAAAACAGGTTCCGGTAGTCTGGAATGTGGTTCGAGAAGAGCTCGCCCAGCCCTTCGATATCGTTGCGCCAGTCGCGGTGCAGCTCGCAAGCGGCGCCGAACCACGTCATGAGCTGAGCGCCCGCTGCCGACATCCGGTCCCAGGCCGCGTCCCGGGTCATCGGGTTGAACGTGCCCGAGGCGTCGGTGATCACGAACACCTCGTAACCCTCCTCGATGGCGGAGAGCACCGGGAAGGCCACGCAGACCTCCGTCACCACGCCAGCGACGATCAGTTGCTTCTTGCCCGTTGCCCTCACCGCAGCCAGGAATTCCTCGTTGTCCCAGGCGTTGATCTGCCCGGGACGCGCGATGAAAGGAGCGTCGGGAAAGGTCTCTTTCAACTCGGGCACGATGGGGCCGTTCGGCCCGTCCTCGAAACTCGTCGTCAGGATGGTCGGCAGGCCGAAATATTTGGCCGCGTCGGCGAGGGCGAGGACGTTGTTCTTGAACTTGTCCGGGTCGATATCCCGCACCAGCGAGAGCAGCCCGGCCTGATGATCGACGAGCAGGACCGCTGCGTCGTCCTTGTTCAGGCGCTTGTAAGTAAATGACATTCGCGTTTCCTTCTGGTTTGGCGGCCGGCATCGCGGCCTCGGAGCGTTCTGGCGCTGCGCGGCTTGGCTGCCCGGATGTGGCCGGGCCGAACGCGGCGCAACACCGTCAGCATACCGGGCGCGCCGTTCGCCGCCATCGGGCGCCGCGCGAATGTCGGGTTCACGATTCGAGAACGGGCAGAGAAGGGCAGCGGACGGAAACCGGCCCTAGGTTCGCAGCCAAGGGGGCGTGTCGCCAAGATGCTCCACGAGGTGGTCGATGAAGAGGCGGAGCTTTCCCGGCATTGGCCTGACCGGCGGCCAGACGACATGAATGGGCAGGGAATGCGGCCGCAGATCCGGCAGAACCTGGACCAGACGGCCCTCGTCGATATCGCGGTGCACGATGAACATCGGCAGGAGCGCGATGCCGAGCCCGGCGCAGACCATGTCGCGCATGGCCTCCCCGTTATTGGTGACGAGGTGGGAATGCCTGGGAGGCCGGACAGGCGAATCGAACCGCCAGATATCGCCGATGCGCCGGTTCAGATAGCTGATGGTGGCATGCTCCGACAGATGGCCCGGCTCGGTCAACGGACCGTGACGCGCGAGGTAGTCGGGACTGGCGACGATGGCGCGCCGGTCCTCGCAAAGCTTGCGCGACAGGAGCGTGCTGTCCGACATCTCACCCAGCCGGATGCCGACATCGTGCCCCTTGCGCGCGAGATCGACCATGGCGTCATCATAGTCGAGAACGATTTCAAGACTGGGATGGGCGCGCGCGAAACCGGCAATGATCGGGCCGAGGTGATGGATGCCAAAACTCATTGGTGCCGATATGCTCAACCGGCCCTGCAAGTTCGTCCCGCCAGATGCCGCGGCCTCGGTTGCGTTGACAAGTTGCGCCAGCGCCGGACGCAGGCTTTCGGAAAGTGTCAGCGCCGCATCAGTCGGCGTGATGCGACCGGCGTGGCGCGTGAAGAGGGCCGTGCCGAGCGCCGCCTCGAAGTCGCTGATCCGCTTGCTGATCACGGATTTCGAGACATCCGCGCGAATCGCGGCCCCCGAGATGGAGCCCGCGTCGATGACCGCGAGAAAGGTCTCGATCTCGTTGATCGTCCAGCGCATTCCAATTGATTACGGCAAGGATTGGTCCGGCGCAATTTGCGAGCTTGGCGCGGGATTAAGTCGTGATCTCAAGAGAGCGCCAGACAGAAGAAACCCGCGTTCTCGAAAACAGAACGGCAAGACCATTGATCGGCTCCGGAGCGGTGCACAGTTGACCCTCGAACGCGGCAAGACCGCACGAGTGGGAGAATCCGAAATGAGACATGTGAGTTCCATCAGCACGGCCGCGTCGGGCCATTGGGTCGGAGACGGTTTTCCGGTGCGGTCGCTGTTTTCACACATGAGCGGCGAAAACAGCCACGATCCGTTCCTGATGCTGGACTATGCCGGTCCGCATCACTTCGAGCCGGCGTCACGGCCGAGGGGTGTCGATGTGCACCCTCACAAGGGGTTCGAGACCGTCACCATCGTCTATCAGGGCGAGGTCGAGCACGGCGACTCGACCGGCAAGGGCGGCGTGATCCGCGAAGGGGATGTGCAGTGGATGACCGCAGGCGATGGCATCCTGCACAAGGAGTTCCACAGCCACGACTTCACCGCGCGCGGCGGCCCGTTCGAGATGGTGCAACTCTGGGTCAACTTGCCCGCAAGGGACAAATCGGCCCCGCCGGGCTATCAGGCGGTTACGGATGCGCAAATCCCGGCAGTCGATCTGGGCGAGGGTGCCGGGCGTCTTCGGGTGATCGCGGGCACCTTCGATGGGCATGTGGGCCCGGCGCGGACATTCACGCCGATGGAGGTCTGGGACCTGCGCCTTCATGCGGGCAAGCGGACCGACTTGGCTCCACCCGACGGGCAGGATGTGAACGTGGTAGTGCTGAGCGGGGCGGTCGCGATCAACAGCGACGCGCCAATCACCGGCCCCGCCGTCGCCCGCCTGGAGGGAGAGGGGACGTTTTCGGTCGCGGCCGAGACGGAGGCGAAAGTGCTGCTGCTCTCGGGCGAGCCCATCAACGAACCCGTAGCGGCTTACGGCCCGTTCGTGATGAACACCGAGGCTGAAATCCGTCACGCCATTGCCGAATTCCGTGCGGGTGCATTCGGCAGCTTGTAGAGGGCATCAATATCTCGGGCGGGGATCATCCCCGCCCCCTTTCGCGAGGTCATGGTGCGCCAACTTGCCAAGAGCAAAAGCCATCACGTATGCGAGGCACCGTTTGGGCAACGAAATTGGCGCACCTGCGATAGGAATGGCTCGCCTTTTAGGAAGACGCGTCGCGGCGGATCCCGATGGGCAAGCGAAGTCCTGGCGAACAGTTTAACGAGCATATGAGAATACGTTGCTGCGACCAATTTCAAGGCGAACTGACCACACACGGGAAGACAATCTGCGGCGTTGGAATCCACGCCCGTAGAAGAACTGCCGCACCAGGCTATCTCAACGGGAGCAGAGGAGAAACGCTTCACGAGGGGATACGTCCTCTCCCGGCCGCACTTTTCTACCTCGTCTATATGGGGGGCGTCGTCTGGTTCGCGGGTTGGCCGGCGCTGCGCGACGGAACGCCTGCAACAGCGTTTGTCAACGGCGCCATACTGGGCTTTGTCGCCTACGGCACTTACGAGCTGACCAGCTGGACGGTGATGCGTGACTGGCACCCGTCGATGGTGGCACTCGACATGGCCTGGGGAGCGACACTGACTGCGATGGCGACCTGGGGTGGGGTCGTGACTGTTCGAGCGATCGGTTGAAAGGAAAGCCAGTGCCGTGTTCTGTGGTTTAGGCTCGGACAAAGGTTCAAGAGACGGCTGTGAAAGAGGGATGGGGCAATAGATTGGATAGAGCCAGCCAATTCTGTCGACCCACGACTACCCCAAACTCCAGAACGCAACGCCAGATTTTCAGGCACGCGGTTACTCAGAACTGGTCTATCAGTCGGCGCTAAGTGGTGAATTCTTGAAGCCCAAGTTTCCCTTAGACTTCCGAGGTTGACCTATATCATCGCAGACAGCGGGAAATTCGCCTAACGACCACGTGTAACTTCACGCGCTCGTTCGACAGGGAGAGGTCCGATGCATGGATACCCGGCTGTCACGCGGCCTCGGGGTATCCCCTCCTTTTCAGTAGGCCCTTTCCTTGCGATCACGTTCCTAATCACGTGGGGGGTAATCGGGCTCTACATCGCTCTGCCGGAGCGCGCCGCAGCGTGGCTCGGCAAGATCAGTGGGGCGCATCCGCTGTTCTTCCTTGCGACTTGGGCACCTGCGATTGCCGCGTTCGTCGTGGTTCTCTGGCATGGTGGCACTACGGGGCTCCGGCGCTTCCTGGCGCGGCTTCTGCTCTGGCGCAGCACGGCAGGTTGGACGGCGTTCATCCTGCTCGGTTTGCCGCTAGTATTCGTCGCGGGATCGCTGATCAAGGGTGGCCCGATCCTGGCACCGCTGCCGCCAGAAGGCGCGCAGCCGGTGCTGGCCGTGATGGTCATGATGCTGTTCCTCGGACCCATTGAGGAATTCGGATGGCGCGGGGTCTTGCAACCGCTGCTTCAACGCCACATGGCACCGATTTGGGCCGGTTTGCTGATCGGTGCCACCTGGGGTTTCTGGCATCTTCCCGCCTTCTACCTTGCAGGAACGGTCTTCGGCGGCTGGAATTTTCTGCCCTTCTTCCTTGGCAACGTGGTGCTAGCTGTTCTGGTGACACCAGTTTTCAACCGTACCGGTGGCAGCTTGCTATGGCCGATGCTGTTCCACTGGCAACTGATCAACCCGTTCTGGCCCGACGCTCAGCCCTGGGACACGTGGATCCTCACCGGAGGAACAGCGGCGCGCAAGCCTGATCCTCGATGGGCTTCTGCCCATCAGCCGCAAGACGGACGGGTCGCGAACAGATGGCGTCTGGGCTGGGGCACCCTCCCTGACTGCCTACCAGGATATTACGGTGCCGACCCTGATCATGTCCTGCGAAGCCGATCTCTTCCGAACCGCCGAGACCGCGCGGCACCTGGCCGATCGCATACCGAATGCGACACTGAGGATCTGGCCGGAAGGCGGACATATCTGGCTGGGACATGACACGGACGTCGCCCGCGAGATCGCTGATTTCGCAAGGAGCCACTGACAAGAAATGGAGGTAATCAAATGAGTTGGAAAAGGATTATGCTAACAGAGTTCGGCGGACCGGAACAGCTGGAAGTCCAGACCGTCGACGCGCTCCCCGAACCAGAAGGGTCCAATGTGCGCATCCGCGTCCTGGTGACAAGTGCTGCGTTTACCGACCTGATGATCTGCAAGGGCCTGTATCCGGACGTGAAGGACAAGCCGCCCTTCACCCCCGGCTACGACCTTGTCGGTGTGGTGGATGCAACAGGTCCCGAGGCGACCCGGTTTCGTCCTGGAGACCGGGTCGCGGACCTGACCACCATCGGCGCCTATTCCGAGTATGTTTGCCTGCCCGAGGACAGTTTGACATCCGTGCCCGAAGGCGTCTCAGAGGTCGACGCCCTAGGCATGATCCTGTCCGCAGTGACGCCCTTCCAGATGCTGCACCGTGTGGCCAGGATGCAGAGGGGGCAGAGCCTTCTGATCCACGGGGCGGGCGGAGCGGTCGGCACGGCGATGCTGCAACTGGCGCGGGATGCGGGGATCACTGCGCTCGGCACTGATATCACAGCAAAGCACGACCTGATCCGTGGCCTTGGGGCCACGCCGATCGAGGCGGATGCGCCGGAAGCGGTGCTTGAAGAGGCAGTGGGTGATGGTGTCGATGCTGTCTTCGACCCTCTCGGTGGCGAGAGTCTGTCGCGTTCGCTCCATGCGCTGAAGCCGGGCGGGATGCTTGTCGCCTTCGGTTTCCAGAACGAGGTGCTGGGGCGCGGCGGGTCGATACCCCTGGATTTCGTGAAGCTCAAGCTGTGGGACTGGCTGCCAAACGGTCACGCCACCGCCTTCTATTCCATCGGCGCGATGCGGCGGAAACACCCCGAATGGTTCCGCGAGGATCTCGCAAATCTTTTCTCAATGCTTGCAGAAGGCAGGATAGCCCCCGTTGTCGCGGAGGTAGTCCCCTTGGAGCAGGTGCGCGATGCGCATAAACGTATCGAAGCTGGAGCGGTGGCGGGCAAACTGATCCTGAGGGTGTCGGACCCATGACCAAGACCCGTTGAAAGGCTATGGGCGCGCCCCAGCGGCCAGGACAAAGGAAAGCAGCTTGAGCTGTTGCCGCCGTAGGCAACAATCAGCGCCACCAGGGCATGCCTGAAGACTGCCGCGATCTGCCAGCCAGCCGCCGATACTGTCGCTCACGCTTCCCATCGTCCGTGCGCGGCAGATGGGGCCAGTGGTCAGGGTGCTATTGGTTCACGCCTGCCTTACCAGTTATGTCCAGTCAACCGGTCACCTCGCACAAGAAAGCGCCCGTCGATTCGAAGCGCGAGCGGCTCTCCGGAGATCGGCGGCGCACCTGCCGGTGCGGGGCGTTGCGCATGGATATGTAGATGCGGCTCGGTCGAGGCACCGGAGTTTCCAATCTCGCCCAGCCGATCCCCAATGGCAAGGGAGTCACCCGACGAAACTCTCACGCTTCCCTTCTGCAAGTGTGCAAAGACGATTTCGACATCGTCACAGCGAAGAATGACATGATTGCCAAGACGATTGACCTGATCTTGCTCCGGCACCAGGAAATCCGGCATTCCCCCCTCCGCCGCGACCACTTCGCCCGCACAGGGCGCATGCAGGGCAGCACCGAAGATTGCATAGGCCGAAGGCTCAGTCGGCCGCCACCCCTTCGCGCGCAGGCCGAAAGGCCCCAGTCCGAAGAAATCCACCGCGTAGGATTGGCCACGCCAGCGCCGGAAACGTTCAATGCTGGCATCCAGCGTCTTCATATGCGCATTCACCACAGCATTGGACCCGCCGTTCCCGACGAGATAGCGACCCAGGCCAAAGGGGTTTTCGATGTCGATGACCTCCACCTGCGGCTCACTGCGCCCCATCAGCGCGCGTGTGCCAAACCATCCCCCGATGCCAAAGAGCAGGATCGATATTGCCAAGAACAGCCAGGCCGACAGCCCGGAGGGCAGCAGCGGCAAACCGGCCAGGTTCGATTTCAGCGGCCAGGCCACCAGCGCCACCAGCCACAGTGCTCCATATACCAACGGCAGCCACCAGACCGTCACCGCCCATTGTCCAACTTTTGCCAGTGCGAAAAGGAATATCCCGATACCCGCCGCCTGCATCACGAAGCCGACAAGGCTGCCTGCGGGCAAGAATGCCAGCCAGGCCAGCAGCGCCAGCGGTAGCAGAACTTGGAACGTGAGGACGGTGGCTGTCATGGTTGGCCCACCGGGAAGCGGATATCGGTTACGTCGGCAATGAAGAACGGGAAATACTCATCCGTCCCGAACATGTTTCCGGCCTCCACATGGAACGGCAGGCGATAGCCCTCGACCTCCCGGTAGTCCGACATCTCGGCACCGAAGGGCTGCAAACGGTAGGCCCCTTCGGGGTTGGCGTTGGTCCAACGCTTGAAAGAAATAACCTCAGGTCTCCCCTCGGCATCCACGGTCACATCTACCATCTGGCTCAGGTCCTTGTGGCGCACGGTGACGCGAGCAGTGTCGTCATCAACCGCGGTCCAGGTCACGCCCGGGCCCGGCAGGAGGGCGGCGGGAGACCAGATCAACGCCTCGGATACATAGCGCCCGAACGCGGAGCGGGCGTGGTCGCGACCGCCGCCGGCACGGGCGACCGGCACAAGACCGAATATCCGGAACCGTGTCCAGAGGCCGGAGTCCGAGCCCGAGATGGGCATGCCGCCCAGCGGTTTCATCGACCAGACAAACCCTTCTGGTGCCGCGAGAACCTGACGCGCTTTAATCGGCTGGTAACGCGGGTCGTCCTTTGAACCAAGGCTGAAATGTCCCGTCATCTCGATGACCGTCACAGAATACAGCGGAGCGCCCGGTTGTATAACATAGGAGAAGTAGCGGCGCGCAGGTTCGGGGAGGTCTGCCACCATTTTCTCGGCAAAGACGCTTGGGGCCTCCGGCTGGAGTGCTGTGAGCCGATGCCACTCCGCGCGGTCGGCGCGCCTATCGAGAAAAACGAGAACCATGAGCGCCAAGAGGACGAGCACGAGGACTAGCAGGATCGCGAAGAGGATTTTCATTCGTCCATCCTCTGGTAGGATCGCGTCTCCCTAGCGGTCTGGGTAGCCCTAATGCGATGACACAGATCAATTCAGTAAGGGTGACCGCATTAGGGTATCCCTCCGGCGGAGGCCGTCTGACGGGATTTCGGCGTCGGTGATAAGTCCGACCTTATGGCCGACCATACGTTCAGACCCGAGATCGAAGTTCTGCCTGCCGCGGACGTGCCGCACCGGCGGCCCTGGAGCGATGCGGACAAGATCCGGACCGTTAAGGAGAGCTTCCTGGGGCATCGCCAGGTGACAGCGACGGCTCGGCGGCATGGCGTGTCGCACTCCCTGCCGACCATATGGCCGCGGCAATATCGGAGCGGTGAACTTGGTGACGAGACATCGCCGACGTTCATCCCGCTGACGCTCCCGCCGAAGGCGTCCACGCTCATGCCTGCGGCGGCGCCGATAGCGCCGCACACCCCCCGTGACGCCCGGCTCGAGAACGTGCTGAGGAATGGGCGGCGGCTTCTTGTCCCTTCGTCGGTGGACCCGGAGGAATTGGTGCGGCTCATTCCGGTGATGGAGGGCCGATGATTGCCTTCCCGGTGGGGGTGCGCGTGTGGATCGCGGGCGGGGTGGGCGGATCACCGAACGCCTTGAATCGTTGAAACGGCTACTTCTTTTTGGTCTCACCGATATTGAGCGGTGCCTTGCCCTTGATGAAATCCGCTGTTGCCAGGACCTTTTCCTTGGCCTTCTTCGGTTTCTTGGCTTCCCGGTTGCCGCGTTGCTTGTCGCCCTTTGACATTTCGTATCTCCTTGGATGGATGGTTTTCAGTCATTTCGATCAACTTGCAGCTCTTCGGTTGACCCGGTTGACGGCGCGAATGCCGACCTTCCGGACCGGCGGGTCATTCGTCTACATCATACCACCCATGCTGCCCATGTCTTCCATGTCGGACATGTAGCGGCCTGCTATGGATTGTTGCGCTTTCTCGGCGATCATCGCTTCGGTCGTGATCAGCAGTCCCGCAATCGAGGCTGCGTTTCCCAACGCGACGCGCACGACTTTGCTCGGATCGATGATACCGGCCTTCAGCATGTCGCCGTAGGTTTCCGTCTGCGCGTCGAAGCCGAAGCCGGGGCTCGTGTTCTCAGAGACCTTGCCGACAACGACCGATCCGTCGACACCGGCATTCTCGGCGATCTGGCGCAGCGGTGCCTGGACCGCGCGAGCGACGATCCTGATGCCGACAGTCTCGTCGGCATTCGCGCCCTTGAGATCGGCCAGGACCTTGCCGCCTTGCACAAGGGCCACGCCGCCACCCGGCACGATACCCTCCTGAACCGCCGCACGGGTGGCGTTCAGCGCATCATCGACCCGGTCCTTGCGCTCTTTTACCTCGGTCTCCGTGGCACCCCCGACCTTTATCACGGCGATGCCGCCGGACAGCTTTGCAAGCCGTTCCTGCAGCTTCTCCTTGTCGTAGTCCGAGGTCGTGTCTTCGATCTGGGCGCGTATCTGGGTGACACTCGACGCGATCGCATCCTTGTCGCCCGCACCATCGATGACAGTTGTGTCATCCTTGGTGATCGTCACTTTTCGCGCAGACCCGAGCATGTCCATGGTGACCGTCTCCAGCTTGATGCCGAGATCGGGGGAGATCACCTGTCCGCCCGTCAGGATGGCCAGGTCCTCAAGCATCGCCTTGCGGCGATCGCCGAAACCCGGGGCCTTGACTGCCGCGACCTTCAGGCCGCCGCGCAGCTTGTTGACCACCAAGGTGGCCAGCGCTTCGCCCTCGATGTCCTCGGCAATGATCAGAAGCGGCTTGTCGGCCTGAATAACCGCCTCGAGCAGGGGCACCATCTGTTGCAGCGATGACAGCTTCCTTTCGTGCAGCAGGACGACGCAATCCTCGAGTTCCACACTCATCTTCTGCACGTTAGTGATGAAATAGGGGCTGAGATAGCCACGGTCGAACTGCATGCCTTCGACCACCTCGGTCTCGGTCTCGAGGCCCTTGGCCTCCTCGACGGTGATGACGCCCTCGTTGCCGACCCTTGCCATCGCATCGGCGATCTGCCGACCGATCGCGGTCTCGCCATTGGCAGAGATGGAGCCGACCTTGGCGATCTCGTCACTGTCGCCCACGGGGCGTGACATCGCGCGGATCTCGGCGACGACGGCATCGACGGCCTTGTCGATGCCACGCTTGAGATCCATCGGGTTCATGCCGGCGGCAACTGCCTTCATGCCTTCCTTGACGAGCGCATGCGCCAGAACCGTGGCGGTCGTGGTCCCGTCACCGGCTTCGTCATTGGTGCGGCTGGCGACTTCTTTCACCATCTGCGCGCCCATGTTCTCGAAGTGGTCGGAAAGTTCGATTTCGCGGGCGACGGTCACTCCGTCCTTGGTGATGCGCGGCGCGCCGTAAGGCCGGTCGAGAATGACATTGCGTCCCTTGGGGCCGAGGGTGATCCGGACCGCTTTGGCGAGTGTATCCACACCTTTCAGCATGCGGTTGCGTGCGTCGGTGCTGAATCTGACATCCTTGGAAGACATTTCGGTTGCTCCTGAAATGGGGGTTCGGCGTAGGCGTCGGGCTCAGGCCATGATGCCGAGAATGTCGCTCTCCTTCATGATCAGGAGATCCTCGCCGTCGAGACGGATCTCGGAGCCGGACCACTTGCCGAACAGGATCCTGTCGCCGGACTTGACCTGCATGCCGACAAGATCGCCATTTTCAGTCCTTTCCCCGGCGCCGACGGAAATGACATCGCCTTCCTGTGGCTTTTCCTTTGCGGTCTCTGGAATGATGAGACCACCACCGGTTTTTTCATCGCCTTCGATGCGGCGGACGAGAACTTGGTCATGCAGGGGGGTGAACGGCACGGAAACGCTCCTTATTCGGATTTCCAAGGGAGCATGGCGATGTTCGGAAGCGCTTTGGCGCTCGCCATACCGGAGCGCCAACAATATGGAGATGATGCGTCACCAGGGATTCGACAATGGCCTGAGCAAAATATCTCTCTGCTTTCGATCAAATAATAGCCCTAGGTGCTCTCGCACACCCTCGAAGCTCGAATTCACAAGTGCCGAACCGAGTTTCCGCCAGCGATGATCGAATTCTTGAGGTCCGCGACGGACTGACCCCTCGGGAAAGGCGTTGCGCAGATAGCCGAAGCGCGAAGGCACGACGATCTGGAAGCCCGCGTAATCGAGGCTGAATGTCTCCAGCAGATGCAGGACCTGCACATACGTACGCCGACCCATCTTCAGCAAGTGTGCCTCCATGAGGCGGCGCAGGGTCCGGAACTCTTCGGGCAGATCCCACTCCGCCAAAGGCGCAGCCTGATCCAGGGCATTGATCTTGCGTTCGATCAAGGGAAGGTAGTGGATCGGGTCGAGACGACATCTTCGCGTGCGTAGCACCGCGGATGCCGGGCGATCACGTCTCCCCGGCAGCCGATCACGACCTGATCGACATAGCCGCGAACCCAGACATCCTGATGGCCATAGTCGCCCTTCTTAGGACGGTGGACGGAGCCGGACGCGGCCCCGTCCCTTGGCACTATTGCGCAGCCTGAGCGGCTTTTTCAGGCATGATGTTATGATTCAGCCGAAACAAGTTCTCCGGGTCGTAGTTCGCTTTTATCTTGCGGAGCCTTTCAAGGTTTCCGCCGTAAGCGTCGCCAAGACGGCCTTCCTCGTCGTCGGGCATGAAGTTGACATAGACGCTGGGGGATGAGTCTGCCGCAGTCTTGTCGAACAGATCACGCGCCCATCCGATACAGGCCTTGTCATTGGATGCCTCGCTCCACCGCGTGTGCACATTCATTATGAAATGTGCTGCGCGCTGCGGGAAAGCTGTCGCATCACTGGCAACGCGTGCCATCGCACCACCCACATGCGCGATGAAGACTTCGCACTGCGGATCGGGCAAGGCATCGATCGATTTGAGGATCGCGCCAATGGTGCGATCTGTCAGTTCGATGAAGTCGCGGCTTTTCCAGTAGTTGCGTTCTCCAGGCGTCAGAAGCGGGTCGAACGCGGCCTGCCAGCCGACGAAGGGATGCGGGCCAATCACGTCGACGATTGGCGAGCCGAGTTCGCGAAGCCCAGCCATTGCGGCCTCGCCCTCTTTCATCTCGCCGGAATAGCAGGCAGCAAAGATCAGCACCTTCTCGCCGTGCCATTCCTCGGGTAGAAACGGCAGTGGCGGGGCCTTGCGTATGACCGACCAGACTGTGAGCTCATCGGGGGCTGCATCACAGATCGCGCGGAATTCCTTGAGCAAGGCAGGGGCCTCGGCGATCGGATGAACAATGAGACCCGACAGCACCTCCGGTCCTACCGGATGGAGGCGGAACTCGAATGATGAAACGACTCCGAAATTACCCCCGCCGCCCCGGATCGCCCAAAAGAGATCCGGGTGCTCAGCCTCACTTGCACGGACGACGCTTCCGTCGGCAGTGACAACATCGGCGGAGACGAGGTTATCGATCGTCATCCCGTATTTTCGCGTGATCCAGCCGAATCCGCCACCGAGCGTCAGGCCGGCAATTCCGGTGGTCGAATTCACACCGACCGGAAGAGCCAGTCCGTGAAGCTGCGTTTCACGGTCTACGTCGGCCAGCAGGGCGCCGGCCTCCACTCTGGCGGTTTGAGCAACCGGATCGACATGGACCGAGCGCATCAGCGACAGGTCCAGCATCATCGCGCCGTCTTCCACGGCAAGTCCCGCGATCTGGTGACCGCCGGCGCGCACTGACATCAGGATGCCATTGTCGCGGGCAAAGTTGACAGCCGTGCAGATGTCGCTGGTGCCGAGGGCTCTGACGACAAGGCCCGGACTCCTGTCGATCATTCCGTTCCAAATGGTGCGGGCCTCTTCAAAGCCGTCTTCACCCCGGGTGGCGGTGTATCCTCGCAGCGCACTGTCGAGCAATTCGCGCGTTTCCGGTTCGATCGTCTTTGTGCGACCATTCAGGCCTTTGAGTTCAGTTACGGATCCCATGTTGTCCTCCATGTCATTATGGACGGCACGGCGAAATTGCCTGCCGACATTTGTAAGCTTGTGGACGTTCGGTGGTGTGCCGGGTCCTATGGGTCAGGATGCTGATTCTCTTCTGTCGTATCTAGTGTTCAGACTGGACCAGGGCAGTTCAGAAAATGGACTGGATGCGTAGGGTCCTTGGGCGCTATCATGCGCGAGAAAAATATATTCAGGGACATGTGCATGACCAATGCCAGCTACCGCCAGTTCTGCCCGGTCGCTATGGCGGCAGAGATACTCTGCACAAGGTGGACGATGGTGCTCATACGAGAGCTCGTCGCCGGATCGACACGGTTCAATGACCTGCGGCGTGGTGTCCCGAAAATGTCCCGGACACTGCTTGCACAGCGGCTGCGGGAGCTTGAGGCCGCTGGCATTGTCGAGCGCCGTCCTCTCGCCGGGTCGCAAAATGTCGATTACGTGCTCACCCAGGCCGGGCGCGACCTGTTCCCGGTGGTCGAGGCGTTCGGTTTGTGGGGGCAGAAATGGGTTGAGACTAACCCATCACTCGAGAATCTGGATGTTTCGCTGCTGATGTGGGACATGCGGCGGAATATTGACCCGAGCCCGCTACCAGACGAACGTGTGGTTCTGCAGTTCCATTTCCATGACCTCCCAAAGTCTCAAGGAGACTGGTGGCTGGTGGTCGAGCCCACGGGAAAGACCGATCTTTGCCTGACCGATCCCGGCTTTGATGTTGACCTGTTCATCTCCACAGACCTCCGGACGATGACATCAGTTTGGATGGGACTGACGACGGTTGCGGCCTCGTCCGGCAAGTTCGAGCTTGATGGCCGCCGTGACGTAGCCGAAACCATGCAAAAATGGTTGGGCCTAAGCCCCTTTGCCATGCAGCGTAAATTTGCTTCATAGCGGCCTAAAGGTTTTCAGCAGGTTTGACCTTTAGGTAGCAATCTCAAAAGTTCACCCAGGCGCGCTCGTTCTCGACGACTTCCTCCATCCGCTCCATCTCTCTCACTTTCCGGAGATCACGTTGACCGCCGCCTGTGCGCGGCTGGTCAGACGCGGATCGCTGTTGCCCGAGGCCGTGCGGATCGCCTCGATCCAGCCCAGCTCGTTCGCGGTGACCGGCGTGCCGAATAGCTCGACATCAGCCGCTGCTGCCGCTCGCCCTACCGCCTGCTCAAGGGCGAGGCGCATCAGGTAAGCCAACGCCAGAAACAGTCAGCAGACGATCGAGGTCTGCCACCCGATCTCGTCGTGTTGGAAGTGTTTCCCTGATTGACTGATGCACAGCCGACCGTAGCGTGTGGCGTATGAGGAATATGCTCGCCATCCCCACCTTAGCGTTCCTGTATCTGCTTGGGACAGAAGCCACAGCCCAAGACTGTGGAGAGGTCTGCACATGGGATTTTTGGGAAAGCTCGACACAGCAGGAGGTCAAAGAAGCCATCAGGAACGCCAATGTGAATGCTAGGGCTGCGAATGGCGCTAAACCTCTTTACTATGCAGCCGGAGAGGGAACTTCAGAGGCTGTCACAATTCTCCTAGAAGCTGGGGCTGAGGTGAATGCAAGAAATAAATGGGGTGAGACACCTCTTCACTATGCAGCAAGATGGGGAACTCCAGAGACTGTCACAACTCTCCTAGAAGCTGGTGCTGACCTGAATACTAGGACTGAGATGTACCAGACGCCCCTTCACTATGCAGCACGATTTGGAACTCCAGAGACTGTCACAATCCTACTTGATGCCGGTGCTGACGCGGCAATGAAAGACGTCGATGGAAAAACTCCATTCGATCTTGCCGAGGAAAACGAAGACCTCAAGGGCACCGACACTTACTGGGCTTTGAATGATGCAAGGTTCAAGTGACTGAGGTGCTTGTAAAGCCCGAACAAATAGACGCTTTTCTTCCAAGCGTTGCGCCTCAGCGACCAGCGGTCTCAGCTCCCCGGGGGTTTCCGAATGTCAGCCGCGAGGTCAGCCCACGTGGCCCCCGGTCTTGCCGCTGACGGTTTGAATTGCATAGCCACGGATTGCTTCGTTGACGTCGAGGGTGCGGTCGACCGCGTGGGAGGAGCCCCCGCCGCGCCGACCGAGCCGTCACCCGATCCACCCGCCGCGGGGGCACCTTTCGGGGCACTTTCGACCGGGGGCGGCCCGCGCGGCTCATCGGTTTAAAGATCCGGAAGCTCTGGCTGGGGTGGTAGGAGACCCTCAAGGGTCAAGATTTGAATCGCGAACCCCGCCCGGACGCCTCGAACGGGGCATTCCCCGGGGGCAAAAACAGACGGGAAGGGTGCCCCGGGTGGCGTCTCCGGCGGCGGCGACTGAGGTTCTCCCACGCGGTCCGGCGAGAACCCGCGACGCTTTAAGCCGACGACCGCAAACGGGGCGGCGCGGGCGGTGGGTGACGTCGGAAGGGTTTGTTTCAGCGCTCTCGCTGGGACCAACGCATATAGAAGATCAGGAAAGGGTCAGTGAGGTAAAGAAAGTCATCGGACCATTCCAATACCGGCTCTCCCTTGATCTCATCCTTCGCTATGCCAGACATGTGGCCTAGGGCGGACGAGATTTCGTGCTTTTGGGGCATGTCGCTCTCTACCAAGATTGAGCGTAGTGCTTCTCGGATTTCGACGTAGTTGAGCTTCTCCTTAGGTCCGGTAGAGGCAACGGCTCGAAGCAGTGATTGGTAGATGTCGAGAGTGCCGGTGCCATCGGATAGTCTGCGCCCTATGCGCTGCGAACGAGATTGAGGACCTTTTGAAAGCTTCTCGAAGGTCGGAAATCCTGCCTGCTCGGCCACGTCCTCGAAGATCTCACGCTTTGCGGAGTCGCTGGGATTGAAAGGCTTTTTTGACGGCAACGTTTCTTCCACTTCATAATGTGAGCAGATACGTGCACAAAACCTTTGCATCAAAAGTGGGCTACCGTGAGCTTCCCGTGCAAACTCAACCCTACACTCGGTAGCGACATCCATATTGAGTTCCGGAAAACCCTTGTCAGATATTAACCTCAGTTCCTCAACATTCCATGCCGGAATTTGGATATTCGCGAACCGTCCCTCCATTTCACGCTCTACCCCAATCGCATCGAACGCACGGTGCGGAACAGCGATAAGGATCGCCACCAAGCCGTCAAAAACCTCTGACTTCAGCGCTCGCACGATCTCTCGTTGAACGGCTTTGGGCATGTAGTGGAAGTCGTCAACGACCAGAGCAAGGTCATTCGTGTGCATAAACCCAAGGATGGCGCGCTTGTTCTTATTATTGAAGCTCTGCGTAGCCCCATCGCTGGCAGTCTGCTGTGCCGTCACAAGGTATCTCAGGCCTAGACGTGTTTCTTCACTAGTTGCTGTATTTTCAGCTTCCGGAAGGTCCAAGTCTTGCAGGAGCAAGGTCCAGAACTCTTCACTGCTTTCGACTTGCCCTCCATTAACGAGAGCACTTCGGTCTTTTCCGAGAACATGGCGCGTAAGAACGGTTTTTCCTGATTTTGTTGGACCTGTAACGCAGATGACTTTGAAACCCTCGGAAATTTCCGCTGTCAACCTCTTCTCAAGGTTCAGAGCCGCTCTGTCGACATAGGTTACGGACGGCATGCCGCCGGCAATGAATACCTTGCTTGCTTTAGCCATACACATCGCCTCGCGGTTCGCTCTCGACAGGATCAACTATCACAAGGTCGGCCAGTGTGCCAGTAACTACGGGACCGCCCGTTTGCCGCGCACAAGCTGCGCCGTATTGACCGGATCACGGAAATGACCTCCACGCCAAACCGAGGAAACCTCCGCATCTATAACGATAGCAACCAGGAGGTATCCCATGCTGTTCAACTTTCTCACGTGGCTGATCAGGCCTACGACGAAGCCCCGCCGACGGTCGTCATCCGACGGCTCCGAGGTTCAGCTTCTGCTGGCCTGGATTCTGCTGATCTGCGCGGCGGCGCTCTGAGCCGTGACCGGCCTCAAGCCCGACGCGGTGGTCGTCATCCGAGCCTTCGATGACGTCCCCGAACACCTGTTCGAGGTCCACTCGGTCAAGGAAGACCGCGTGACCGGCGTGGCGCTCACCGGGCCCTTCGCCGGAGCCTACGGCGAGCCGCCGCTCGACCTCGTGAAGGCGGTCGTCGGCAAGGATTGAGAACATCCCAGCCGCCGCCTGATCACCCTTCTTTCCATCGCAACATCGAAATGACCCCGGGGCACTTCCGCCGGGGAAGGAGTCGTCATGTCCGACATCAAGTACGCCTATCTCAAGGGGCAGACCTGGCTTTACCGCCGGAACTATCCCGGGGACGTCGCGCCCGTGCTGGGTGCGCGCGCCCTCAAGCAGTCGCTGAAGACCGGCGACGTCAAGACCGCCCGCGCCCGCGCCGCCGAGGTGAACGCCCGGTACGAGGAACTGGTTCGCAAGGTCAGGACTGGGGCCGAGGAGGTCCTCAGTGACGCGGAGACGCACGCCGACGGCCCGGCGTGGGTCGAGGCATCGAAGACCGCCCTCGCGTCTCTCCGCGGCGCTCTGGAAGCCTCCGGGCCCGTCGCGTTCCCGGGGAAGACCGAGGCGCCGACCGTCTCGGAGTTGTCGCGGACTTACCTCACGCTGCGGGGCCGCGAGCTCCGGTGGGGCGGGTTCAAGAGCGTCCGCTACTCGGTCGGTCTGTTCACCTCGAAGTTCCCGGACCGAAAGATCACGTCCCTGACCCGCGACGACGGGCGTGAGTTTCTGGGTCTGATCGCGCGGTTGTCTCCGCTGATCGGGAAGGTCCCGGACACCCGGCGCATGAGCCTCGATCAACTCGTGCGCTGGTCCGACCGCGGCAATCGCCGCATCACCACCCGCACCCGGAAACGCATCTGGTCGCAGGTCAACCACTTCCTCGACTGGGCGGTCTACGAGGGTCACGTCCGGCAGAACCCGTTCCGGACCGTCCGCTTCGAGGGCCGGATCAAGCCCGCGCCCTACGCGGTCCCGACCGACGAGGAGGTGCGAACGCTTCTGGGGGCCGGGGACGGACTGATTCACGACCCGCTGAAGATATGTCTGCTGACCGGCATGCGGTCCGGCGAGGCGATCGGGTTGCTGCGGGACGATCTCGTCCGGAAGGGCAATCTGGGCTGGTTCGCGTGGGTGCGCCCGAACGCGCTGCGGGAGCTCAAGACCGACGCCGCCGAACGGCTGGTGCCGCTGCACTCGGACCTGGAGGCGCTTCTCGGCGACCTGCCGTCGGAGGGGCCGCTGTTCCCGGACCTGAGCGTCAACGTCGTCACCAAGCGGTTCGCGGACCTGCGCGGGAAGCTGGGCCTGGACCGTCCCGGTCTGGTGTTCCACTCCACCCGCAAGTGGTTCATCACCCAGTGCGAGCGAACCGGCGTCCCGGAGCACTTCACCGCGTCGCTGGTGGGCCACAAGTCCGCGCGGTCGGAGAACGGGATCACCTACGGCATCTACTCGGCGGGCATCTCCGACGAGCAGAAGCGCGGGATCATCGACCAGATCCGGTTACCGTCATGCTGATCCCAGACATCGAGGCGTTCGAGGAGCGGGCCGCCATCGCCGAGTACGACGGCGGTCTGTCCAGGAAATCCGCGGAGGACCTCGCGGCGCGTCGGCAGGGCTTCCGGGACCGGGAACACTACTGGGAGTGGTTGGCGGATTACGTCCTGGCGCGTAAGCTGCCCTGAGAAAGGCCCCGGCTGGCTTGAGTTGGCCGGGGCATAAGACGGAGAGCAAAATGAAGAAACCACTCAGGTTCATTGCAGGGTTCGCGAAGTGGCTTTGGCGCTCGGTGTTCGTTTCTGTTTTTGTATTCTCGTTGGCGTTCAACGTAATTGCGATCTTCGGCGGTGCGCTCTTCAGTGCGGTATCCGGCGCGATAAGCACCGTTACTGGTGCGAAAACACTCGTGGCGCGGCACGCTGACGAAGTCGCCGATCTGAACGCAGACATCATCGCTGAGCGGCGTGTTAAGCGCGAGCTTCGCGGAGATATTGCAGACTTGTCCGGAGACCTGGCGGTGGCGCGTACGGCGAACAGGGAATTACGGGGTCAAGTTACCGAGCTGGGTGAAGAAGTTGCCACTTCGAAGGTAGCTCTTCGTCGGACAAGAAACGAGGTGCTGAGCCTTTCCGACGATCTCGCAGCGGCACGTCTGGCGCGTCGTCAGTTGCAGGACGACCTCGCGGAAGGTCTGGTTGTATTCAAGGGAAGGAAAATCGCCTTACGAGAAGCAGTGGGGGAAACGGCGGATACAGTATCTTCACGTGCGGCAAAGTCGGCAACCCGTGAGACGGCTTCAATGGCTGGTGAAGCCTTGCCCTATGTCGGAACTGCAGTGATTGTCGGTGTCACCGCGTTGGAAATCAAAGACCTATGCGAGACGATTAGGGATATGAATTCCCTTAAACGCGCGTTTAATCCTGATCTCCAACCTTCGGAAGAGGAACTCACAGTCTGCTCAATGGCCGTGCCGTCTCGACAGGAGCTTTTGAACGCAACCCTCTCCGCTCCGGGTAAGGCTTGGGAGTACTCTAAGGAGGCGGTGCCGAAGCTTGCCGATCTTCGAGACATTGAACTACCGTCGTGGGGCGATCTCTGGGCTCTCTGGGAAGCGGTTAGAGATGGCGCACAGGGCCACCGAGACGTGACTGTAGAGCGTGGTCAAGAGTTGTATCTCTGGCTAACTGAATGACGGGTGGCCGGTCATAGCACTCGCACCCTTAACACGATCCCCCTCTCCCGTCGCCTCCCCCACCGACCCCCTCGAACCACCTCCCGCGCCGCCCCGTTTGCGGTCGTCGGCTTAAAGCGTCGCGGGTTCTCGCCGGACCGCGTGGGAGAACCTCCGTCGCCGCCGCCGGTGACGCCGCCCGGGGCACCCTTCCCGTCTGTTTTTGCCCCCGGGGAATGCCCCGTTCGAGGCGTCCGGGCGGGGTTCGCGATTCAAATCTTGACCCTTGAGGGTCTCCTACCACCCCAGCCAGTGCTTCCCGATCTTTAAACCGATGAGCCGCGCGGGCCGCCCCCGGTCGAAAGTGCCCCGAAAGGTGCCCCCGCGGCGGGTGGATCGGGTGACGGCTCGGTCGGCGCGGCGGGGGCTCCTCCCA
>NZ_JBSXOE010000019.1:0-26870 GCF_056859295.1 Roseovarius sp. B-10
GACCGGGCGCGAGGAGCGCAAGCCGTCCGTGAACGAGCGCTTGAAGGATGTGCTGAACAAGCCCCACGAGCGGCTGGAGCCGGGTACCGACCGCGAGCAGGAGCGCGATGAGAACGAAACGGAGAACGCGCGGGACAGGGATCGTGGCGAGGGCCACAGCCTGTGAGATAACCAGGTGACCGACAGAGGAGACTAGACGGATGTATGAAGTATTCAACGTAGGCGAGACGATCTTGCTGGATGGCAAGCCACTATCGCTTGTGACGCTCGCAGGTGTCGCAGCCTGGATCGAGAACGGGATTCCGCACAGCTACCGTTATGATCAGGCTGCGCAGTAACAGGCTACGTCTGGTGCTCTGTTCCAACATTGCCAGCGACTATGTCGCCAGCCCTCAGAGGCAAGCTGCCCCATCCGCCGGAGTGGCGGTGCTGTCTTGTATTAGGCGTGATCCAGCCGGAGCCTGCGAGCTGAGCTGCGAGCATGTGGTGGATGGCTTGCGGGTCACATCCGGCAAGTTGCTGTTTGTTGGAGATACGCCGCGAGTTTACATCAAAGGCCACGCGGAAGGCAGGTATGAAAGCGGTCCACGTGGAGGGAGTGGTCCCGCGGTGGGGTGCTAGGCCAAGGTCTAACGGTTTCGTATTGCCCCATAAATCCTCAGTATGCTTCCCGTATTTCTGAAGAGCCGGCGAACCAGATGTGGTTCTGATCGGGGCACAAAAAGGGATGTTTTATTATCGAGGTTTCGAAAGGAACTATTTACCCGGCAGAAGTTTCCTGCCGTTAGCTAAGCGGGCGGATTGATCGCATGCGGTACGTCTGGGCGAGAAAATTTGAGGGAAAGGCAATCCCCGCGTCTTGTTGGGCAAGACCGCTTTGATGAATTCCCATTCCAGATCACTCATGTCTGATCGTGCCATTTGCCTGCTCCCGCGAAAATGAATCACAAGCCTATACAATTGAAAAGGAATTTATGGCTGTTCCTCGCTTGATGCCTGGGGCCAAAATCAGAGGACCCGTTTCAACATCATCACCCTGAGGGACAGCCACCTTCATGGCCACCAGAGGAGCGCAGGCCCATAACGGCATCTAGATTTTTAATGCAATGGCACCGTGCTCATCGCAGATAAAGTCATTTAATCATGGCTCCAGCGTACGCGACAGGCCGGCCTTGACGCGCCGCAACGGAATCGAACTTTCGATAGAGGCGACGCCGGGCACTTTGGTAAAGGTGCTGGTCAGGAAACGTTCGAAATCGGCAGGGCCGCGCGTTGCAATGCGCAGCAAATAATCGCGGTTTCCGGTCATCAGCCAGCAGTCGACCACCTCGGGAAAACTGCGCACGGCGGCCTCAAAACTGGCCAGAGCGTCGTCCACCTGACGGTCAAGCTTGACCGAAACAAAGACCGAAAATTCATAGCCCAGAGCGGTTTCGTCGATCAGCGCGGCATAACCGGTGATCACACCCGTATTTTCCAGAATGCGCAGCCTGCGCGCCACCGGAGAAGGGCTGAGACTGACGCTTTCAGCCAATTCATTTATGGTGGCGCGTCCGTTGCGTTGCAAGGCGTGCAGAATGCCTGCATCGTAGGCATCAAGATTGGTGACTATCATCGATATTATCCAAAATCGTGGTGCTTATCACCTTATAAGTCACAAATTATACGCACGATAGGCGAGAAATGTCAAAGTCTTGGTGGTAGTCTTGCAAAAATGCAAGCTTTGCCCGCGAGGACCGAAAATGACATCTGACACAGCCCACCTCAAAGCCCTTCAGGACCGTCTTCTCTGGCTGTCGCACTGGATGATCCACCACGCCAATCACACCCGTCCCAAGGAGGAGGGGATCAAGGTTGGTGGGCATCAGGCCAGCTCCGCCTCAATGGTCTCTATCATGACAGCGCTCTACTTTTCCGCGCTGCGGCCCGAAGACCGCGTGGCGGTCAAGCCGCATGCCTCGCCGATCTTTCATGCCATGCAATATCTGATGGGCAATCAGACACTGGACAAGATGAAGAACTTTCGCGGTTTCGAAGGCGTGCAAAGCTATCCCAGCCGCACTAAGGATGTGGACGACGTGGATTATTCCACCGGCTCCGTGGGCTTGGGCGTGGCGATCACCGCCTTTGGCTCGATTGTGCAGGATTACCTGATGGCCAAGGACTGGGGCAGTGATGTGTCACCGGGCCGCCACGTGGCGCTGGTCGGTGATGCGGAACTGGACGAGGGCAATATCTACGAAGCCCTCCAAGAGGGCTGGAAGAACGACCTGCGCAATTGCTGGTGGATCATCGACTACAATCGTCAATCGCTGGACGGCGTAGTGCGCGAAGGTCTGTTTGCGCGGGTGGAAAAGATTTTTGACGCCTTCGGCTGGAACGTCATCCGCGTGAAATACGGTGCCCTGCAACGCGCGGCCTTTGAAGAAGAAGGCGGCAGCGCCCTGCGCGATTGGATCGACGCCTGCCCGAACCAACAATATTCGGCCCTGACCTATCAGGGCGGGGCGGTCTGGCGCAAACGGCTGATGGATGATCTGGGCGATCAAGGTCCGGTGACGGCACTGATCGAAAAGCGCACAGATGATGAACTTGCCGCGCTGATGGAAAACCTTGGCGGCAACTGTGTGGCGACCATGGCCGAGGTGTTTGCCAATGTCACCGACGACCGTCCCACCTGTTTTCTTGCCTATACGATCAAGGGTTGGGGCACACCTATTGCGGGCCACAAAGACAACCACGGCGGCTTGATGACAAAAAACCAGATGGCCAACTGGCAACAACACATGGCCGTGCCCGAGGGGCAGGAGTGGGATAAATTTGCCGCCGTGCCCGACGCCGAAGCATTGCAAAAATTCCTCGACACAGTGCCCTTCTTTGCCAAGGGCCGCCGCCGATTCACCGACGCGGTGCTGCCCGTGCCCGATATCGCTCTGTCATCCGACCGCGAGATTTCGACCCAGATGGCATTTGGCAAGATCCTTGATGAGCTTTCCAAGGGTGACAGCGATTTGGCCGAACGTATCGTGACGATGTCGCCTGACGTGACCGGCACCACCAACCTTGGCCCCTGGGTGAACCGTCGCAAGCTGTTTGCCCGCGCCGAACAGGCCGATGCCTTTATTGAACACCGCATCCCATCGACCGCGAAATGGGAATTCACACCAAAGGGTCAGCACATCGAGCTTGGCATTGCCGAGATGAACCTCTTTCTGCTGCTCGGCGCGGCGGGGCTGTCGCACTCACTGTTCGGCAAGCGGCTTATCCCCATCGGCACGCTCTACGATCCGTTTGTGGCGCGGGGTCTCGATGCGTTGAACTACGCCTGCTATCAGGACGCCCGGTTCATGGTGGTCGGCACGCCGTCGGGCATAACGCTGGCGCCCGAAGGTGGCGTGCACCAATCCATTGGGACGCCCTTGATCGGGATGAGCCAGGATGGACTGGCCGCCTTTGAACCTGCCTTTGTCGATGAACTGGCGGTGATCATGGAATGGGCCTTTGGCTACTTGCAGCGCGACGGCTCTGACGACCCGGATGAGCGCACTTGGCTGCGCGATGAAACTGGTGGGTCCGTCTATCTTCGGCTATCGACCAATCCGGTTGAGCAGCCCGGTAAGCGCCCGGATGCGGATTGGCAGCAAGGGGCCATCGACGGCGCCTATTGGCTGCGCCGCCCCGGGCCCAACTGCGAGGTAGTGATCGCCTATCAGGGTGTCATCGCCCCCGAGGCGATCCGCGCTGCAGGTGCCATGGCCGATGCGCGACGTGACATCGGTGTGCTGGCTGTAACATCGGCGGATCGGCTGAACGCTGGCTGGACAGCGGCACAGCGCGCACTTGCGCGTGGCCAGCACGGCGCGACCAGCCATGTTCAACGCCTCTTGCAGGATCTGCCGTCGCATTGCCGTCTGCTCACAGTGATCGACGGCCATCCCACGACATTGTCTTGGCTCGGGGCGGTGCAGGGGCATCAAACAATCCCACTGGGCGTGGAACACTTTGGCCAGACCGGGACCATTGGTGATCTGTATCACCATTACGGCATCGATGCCCAAAGCATCATCGACAAGATCAATGGCCTGACCATCGGCCGCAGGATTGCAGCGGCCTGAGCCTCGTAGCGCGCAATGAGATCAGCCTTGGCTTGCGCATCGAGGTTGCGGAAGGCGGCCGACAGGATGTTGCTGCGATGGTAAAGTGGGGTGCCGCCCGCCGACCAGAGCGACGAAACTCTCGCCACCGAGAATGACATGGGCATGACCGCAGCCTGACCATAGCAGTCGGTAGTATTCGAAACGTCAATCCCGACGTAAATCACCGAATTGTTGTCTTCCATGCCAATCCTCCATCGCAACGGGCGACACGCGCCGCCCTGCGATCAAGCTAAAGGCAAGGCCCGAGCGGGGCGTCACATGAAAGACATGCGGTCTTACACACGATCCAAACGAAGCCTCAAAATCCCAAAACTATGGGTGAGCTGGCAAAACTGACTCATGGTGAGGGCTCGAGGCGGTAGGCTGGGGCAGGGATGGTTGGTTACCAGCGCTCACGCGTATCAGCCCCACTCTGCAATACGTGCGGAAGCCTCTTGAAGCGCCTTTATGTCGCCCGGAAACGGAATGGCGGGCACAACATCGTTCGGCCCAAAGTATCCTATTGAGCCGCGAAATACCCCTTTAGCGATGATCGGGACAGCAAGTGCATTCATACCAAGCGCAGTCTCGCCAGGGGCGACGGCCCAACCACGATGATAAACTGAAGCAATCTCTTCACGAAGTTGTTTTTGATTGATAACTGTCAAATTAGTATATTTCGTCAATTTCTGTCTGAAAACGTGATCCAGATCTATTTCGTTTTGGAAAGCCAGTGCTATTTTACCATGAGCTGATGCATGAGCATCGAGAATTGCGCCGGGGTATAGCGCATATTGCAGCGGGTTCGGCCCAGGTTCCACATGCAGTACGAGAGCCTTCGGTCCAGGAATAGGCTTGGTAAGCGTGACCGTCTTTCCTGACTGATCTCGCAGTCGTATCATCTCACGCCGGGCTGCCTGCACTAGCCATTCCTTCGAAGAAATGGATTGCAACATGTGGTATGATCGCAATCCAATCGAAAACCGCCCGGTATGCTCGTCCTGTTGCAGAAATCCGTCGTCGCAGAGGGTGTGTAAATGCCGGAATATTTGGTGTTTGCTTAGACCCACAGCGGTTGCCAACTCTGTAATGCCCCAGTCCTTGTCTGTATTCAAAACTGTCTCAAAGACACGCATTCCGACGGAAATGGTCCGGATTGAATAACTTTTCTCGTTAGATACAGGGGATGGGCGAGAGTCCTTCATAGTTAATGTCCCTCATTCAACGTCAACTGCCAATGTCGAAATGTTGGCGGTTGATCCTTTTCACTTTACCCCGTACGCGACTGCCTCGCTATACGCAACACTGCAGTAGCTGCCAGTTTCAAAGGTAGTGTACCGCAGTATAAAGCAGTTGCGACGCGTACTGCCGCCAGCCCAAATATAGCCAAGAATCATGACTCCATCTTGCCCAAAATACCGTTGGGTCGGAGGAAGAGAAAAACCAGCAGGACTGACAGCGCGGCCATGTTCTTCATCCCGGCACCGAGCGTGACGATAGCCAGCGCCTGTGCTACGCCAAGCAATATTCCTCCCAGAAAGGCCCCGGCGGGCCGGCCGAATCCACCGACGATTGCAGCGATGAACCCACTGATCGAAAACGACACTCCGACATTGAACGCGGTGTACTGCGTCGGCGTCACCAGTATGCCGCCGATGGCCCCCAGCCCGCCACTTATGCCAAATGCCAGCGACAGCATCAGCGAAACCCTAATCCCGTGCAGCCCAGCCGTCTCGCGGTCGATGGCGCAGGCACGCATGGCTTTGCCAAGCCGCGTCTTGTGAAAAAAGCCGTTCAGGGACACTATCACCAATAGCGAAACGCAAACGATCCAAACGATCTGATAGCTTACAGCCAGGCCGAATATGCGGATAGGACCGGCATCGGTGAACCCCGGCAGGACCCGAGGCTGATCGCCGAACACCTTCAATGCTAGATGTTCGATCACGATCTGCACTGCAAGGGTTGCCAGGATCATCACGAACATCGTCGCACCCCGATCCCACAACGGTCGCACGACGATACGTTCCATCGCGACCCCTACGATTGCCGAGAATATGATCGCACCCACCGCCGCGACGGCCAGCGGCACACCATTCGAGTACAGAAAATGCGTTACCATACCACCGAGCATGACAAACATGCCTTGGGCAAAATTTACGATGCCGCTAGTATTATAGATGACGCAAAAGCCGATCCCTATCAGACCATAGATGCATCCGACGGCGACGCCGCTTACCAAAGACTGGGCAACCAGGTGAATATCAAGCATCTTCGGTCTCCGGACTTCCAAGGTATGCCGCCAAGACGGCTGGATTGCGCTGGATATCGTTGGGTCCACCTTCGGCCAGCTTCACACCGAAATCGAGAACCACGACCTTTTCTGCCACAGTCATCACAAGTTTCATGTCATGCTCGATCATCAGCACGGTCACACCCTGGTCCGCAATGCGCCGAATCAATTTGCCCAGCGTCGCGCTTTCCTCATGGTTAAGGCCTGCCGCAGGTTCGTCCAGCAACAGTATCTTGGGTTCGGCCGCCATCGCTCTGGCGATTTCCAGCAAACGCTGCTGACCGTAAGGCAGCGATGTGGCCTGTCCCGACGCGACATCGCCGAGACCGACCAAATCCAGAAGTTCCAATGCCCGGCTCCGCACATCGGCCTCCATCTTCATGACGGAAGGCGTGCGCAGGATCGCAGACAGCAGCCCGCCTCGCGTCCGCAGATGCCTGCCCACCTCGACGTTTTCGACCACCGTCAGGTTGGGAAACAGTTTGACGAGCTGGAACGTGCGGATCAGACCCCGTGCCGCGATAGTGTGTTGCGCCAGACCGGTCAGGACCTCGCCGTGGAAGCGAACTTCGCCTTCCGCGGTAGGGAAGACGCCAGAGATCAGATTGAATAGCGTCGTTTTTCCCGCGCCGTTGGGTCCGATCACCGCCGTTACGCTCCCCTCCTCCACGCCAAAGCTTATGTCGTCCAGCGCGACCAGCCCGCCGAAACGCTTGGTCACATTTGCAAGTTCCAGGATCATGTCGCCGTCACCGTGGTTTTCGCGCTGCGGGGGCGCCAGAAGGCCGATAGAGTCGACAGGCCCTTGGGCGCAAAGATAAGCAGCAGGATAAGTGCCGCGCCGTACGCCATATCCTGATATTCGTTCAGCTCGCGAAATACCTCCGGCAGCACGGTGATGATAACCGCGCCGACCAGAGGGCCGAACGTGGTGCCAATCCCGCCAACGAAAAGCATTGTGAACGCGAGGATGACCATATGCAGCCCGAACACTTCGGGGCTGACGAAACCAACAAGGTGGACAAAAAGCGTACCCGCCATTGCAGCGTATACGGCAGAGATCAGGAAAGCTGCCAGCTTGTAGCGGTCGACGTCGATGCCAAGAGCCTGTGCCGCGTCTTCGCTGCCCGAAATGGCCTGCATCGCCCGACCCAGCCGCGATCGCCTGATGCAGGCGGCGGCCGCGATGGACAGCGCTGTCACGATGGCGATGAAGACGAGCATGGCTCGGTCGCTGCCAATCACCCAAGGTCCGATGCCGACGCGCGGGATGCCCGACACACCCATATAGCCGCCGGTCACGTTGTCCCATTGCACCGCGACCTCGTAGATGACAAGGCCGATCGCCAGCGTCGCCATGGCAAGATAGTGGCCCTTGAGCCGGACGACCGGATAGCCGACGATCAACGCCAGCGACAGGCTTGCGCCAAGTCCGATACAGAAAGCCGCCAGCGGCTCCCACCCGTAATTCGCGGTCAGGACCGCGGATGAATAACCGCTGATCGCAGCAAAAGCGTTTTGGCCGAACGATACCTGTCCCGCCAGACCCATGAATACATTGAGGCCGGTTACGAACACCGCATAGATCAAAGAGAAGCTCAGGATCGTGACGGCATAACCGCCCGAAAAATAAGTATAGCCAACGACGGCAATCGCAATCGCCAGCAGGCCGGGGATTTTCAAGGCACCCATTCCGACCCTACGAGAGGTAGTGTTTAGAGAGTTCTTCATGTGAACTTACTTCCTTGGGATCAAATTCGGACACGATCTTGCCCAGCGACAGAAAATAGGCGCGGTTTGCGATCTTGAGGGCGAGCGGCGCTTTCTGTTCCACCAGAAGGATCGACAACCCGCGCGCGTTCAATTCCCTCAGGGTTTCCAGAATTTCCCCGATCACGCGCGGGGCCAGTCCCAGCGAGGGTTCATCCAGCAACAGAAGTTTCGGACCGGCCATCAGCGCCCGACCGACCGCAAGCATCTGCTGTTCACCACCCGAAAGAGAGCCCGCATCTTGCGACAGCCGCTCTCGCAGCCTTGGAAACATCTCGAGAACCTCGGCAAGCCGTCGCTCGAATTCTGCGTTTCTATCGCCCAGCAGATAGCCGCCAATCTCGAGGTTTTCCTCGACCGTCATCGGTCCAAGAACGCCACGCCCTTCGGGAACCAGTATCAGACCGTCCGTCGCAAGCGCGACGGGGTTGTTTCGCGGCGTATCCTTGCCGCGAAACTGTACCTGTCCAGAGTTGGAACATACGCCCATTATGGCCCGCATCAGCGTCGACTTGCCCGCGCCGTTGGGTCCCAGCACCGTAACCAGTTCACCCTCTCCCAAACGCAGGTCGACGGAGTGAAGCGCCTCGACATGCCCGTATCTTGCGCGCAGGCCGGTAATTGACAGAATGTCCATCTGCTGATTTCCGATTACTGCACGATTTCTGGTTTGCCGTCCCGAATTCGCGCCAAAAAAAGCGGATTTTCCGTCAGACCCTGATGAACGTCGGGCGAATGGCTATATGTGCCGGTCGTCCCTTGAAATTCCTGCATTGCTTCCAGCGCGTCCCGCACCGCCGGACCATCGGTCGATCCGGCATCCGTCACGGCCTGATTGATCAGCATCACGGCGTCCCAGCCTCTGCCGGCCCAATTCGGGTCGCGATCGCCTTCGGCTGCCTGCCACGGGACGAGAAAGGTATCGATCGCGTCCTTGAGGCCGCCATCGTCAAGCGCCGATGGAATCTGCGAGGCTGCCGCGACGAACATGAAGTTGTCTCCCAGTATGTTCGAGGCCGGACCGAAAACAGCAAGATCCTCGAGGCTGGTCAACAGCAGAATATCCAGCCCAAGCTGTTTGATGTTATTGGCCGCCGTAAGGGTTGTACCGCCCACACCCATTTTCAGGATCGCATCGGCACCCGCTGCATTCAGCTTGCCAATCTGTACCGAAAGATCGGCATCCTTTTGGTCGTATTGCTCGCTTCCGACGAATTCGAGACCGAAGTCGGCCGCGATATTCTCGGCGATGTTGGTCTGCAACTTTGCGTAGGGTGACGGATCGAAGATCACACCGAAGGTTTTGTATTCGGGATTGGCTTTGAGATAGGCAAGCCGCGTCTCTACTTCAAATCGCGGCGGTGGAAGCGTTGTAAAGGCCCAATGGCGTTCTTCTTCCTTTTTGGGCAGGATCGAACAGGAGACAAGCGGAATTTTGCTGCGAACAAGAAGCCCCGCCGCCGCAAGGTTACCCGCAGACACACACCCGCTGGCGAAGATGTCCACCCTGTCGGAATTGATCATCTTCTGATAGATCTTTACGGCTTCCTGCGGTTCGGACTTGTTGTCCTCGGACAGCACGACCACAGTTTTGCCCATGATGCCGTCGGATTTATTCAGCTCATCCGCCGCCAGTTCGGCGCCCAGGACCCAGGCGTTGTCGATCGTCGCGACATAGCCGGTCTTGCCCGCTGATATACCTATCTTATAGGTTTCCTCGGCGACGGCCGCCCCCTGCAAGGCGAATGCCGCCACCCCCATTGCCAGTGCCATTTTACGAAGTTTCGTCATTTTTCCATTCCTCCCATTTTTATTTTGTCGTTGTCGTATAATTCATTCGGCGGCGCCGTAACCTCCGCCACCCGGCGTCTCGAGGACGACCCTGTCGCCCGGCGACATGGTCAGTTTTCCAGGCACGTCGACTTCCTTTCCATTAACCAGAAACCGCCCCGCTGCGCCCTCTCCGCCGCCCGAAAGTCCTTCGGACGTGAATTTGGTGCGGCTGACGATGGCATTCAGCATCCAATCGCGGTCTGTCTCAAGGTGGAATTCGATGACTTGCCCATCCCCGCCACGGTTGCGGCCCTCCCCGCCGGAGCCACGTATCAGCTCTTTGCGATCGAACAATATCGGCATATCCGCTTCCAGAACCTCAATCGGCACAGCCGATATGCCCGCCGGATAGCAGGTTGCCGACAATCCGGCCTTGCCGGCCCGTGCCCCCATCCCGGCGGAATAGTTGAACATTGAACTTGCAAACCGGCGACCACTGTCGCCGGTCCCGAAGATCTGCATAGACCATAGGCCACCGGCACCCTCTGCCAAAACGGTATCGGGTGTCACGTCATGCAGCGCCTTCATCAGCGGCATCGGTATATGCATACCGACCACATGCCGGGCGCTTACCGGTGACGGGTACTGGGCTTTCAGGATCGACCCTTCGGGTGCTATCACCTTGAACGGTTCCATGCTGCCGTTGTTGTTGGGAATCTCCGGGTTGATGCAGCAATGCATGGTGAACGCATTATATGCCACGGTGTAATTGAAGCACACGTTGATCCCCAACGGACTTGCCTCCGAACTGCCGGTAAAATCGGTCGTGATCTCGCCCTTTTCGGTGTCGATTGTTACCTTGGCCCTGAGGGTGATCTCGTCGCCGCCGGGCACATCAAATGTCGTTTCGCCATGATACGTGCCGGCCTTCAGCTTGCGGATCGACTCCCGTGTCGCTTTTTCGGACACCTCGATGATCTCGTCCGACAATGTCTCGAGATCGTCGAGCCCGTAGCGATCGCAAAGTGCAGCGATCCTTGTGGCGGCCATGCGTCCGCACGATACCTGTGCGGCGATGTCGCCAAGGACGTGTTCCGGCTCGCGCGTGTTGCGGCGTATGATCTTGTGGATCGCCTTGTCCGGCATTCCCGCGTTGTAGAGTTTTAGCAAGGGCAGCCATAGCCCTTCCTCATGCACGTCACGTGCGCCTGCACCCATGCCGTATCCCCCTACATCCGTGTGGTGAATACAACTACCAATATAGCCGATGACTTTTTCCTTATAGAAGATCGGCGTGAAAATAGTGAGGTCGAAAAAATGTGCGGCCGCCATCCAGGGATCGTTTGTGATGAGATGGTCGTCAGGCGACAGTGTGTCGGGCGGAAATTCCTCCACGAAATATCGTGCGGCGGTACGCATCGAATTGATGTGTCCCGGTGCGCCTGTGACGGCATTCGCGACAAGGCGCCCCTCGCGATCGAGCAACGCGACAGCAAGGTCACCGGCCTCGCGAACGACGGGGCTGAAGGCATTGCGCCGCAGGGCGTGAGCCCCTTCGGTCGTGATGCTAACGAGACTGTTCCACAAGACGCGCAGTTGAATCTTATCCATTTGCGGGTTCCTCCTTTGTTGCGACTATACAGCCGACCCCGTTCACTTCGACGCTCCAGCCGGGCAGGATCACGATGGTCGTCTCGCGTTCCTCGATGATCAGCGGCCCCTGCATTTTCTGACCTGAAGCGACTTCCGCGCGCGGAATGACCGGCACATCATATTCGCGCTCGGGAAACCGTACACGACGGGACTTGTCGTCGGTTTCCGACTTGAGCGGGACGGCGTGCGGCGGGGTCTTTTTGATCTCTGGCCCCGTCGCGCTGACGCGCCATGCGACAAGCTCGACCTCAAGCTCTTCAAGCCGAACACCGAATTTCTTCTCGTAGGTATCCTCGAACAACTGACGGATATCGCTGCTCTTCCGCCGTCCGATGATGTCGCCGGTCAGCGGAACGGTCAGTTCATTATGCTGCCCCGCATACCGGATATCGCCGGAGATCGTCATCGTGATGGCGTCCGTCGCGCAACCGGCATCCGTCAGCGCCGCCCGACCTTCTGTTTGCATTTCCTCGATGACCGCGTCCGCGGCATCCCAGTCGATAGCCGAAAGTTCGAAAATATCGCTGCGCGCAAGATCGAGTCGAACAGGCGTCACCAGATTTCCGAAAGCCGACAGAACGCTGGCCAGCGGCGGATAGATGACCTGTCCGCTGTCCAGAAGATCGGCCACATAACAAGCGTGAACAGGGCCTGCACCGCCGAAGGCCAGCAGCGGAACGCCGCGCCAATCCACCCCGCGATCCGTCGCGTGCGAGCGTATTGCAGAGGCCATGGATTCGCCCACCAGCTCGAAGATGCCCACGGCGACCTGATCCGCATCGAGGCCAAGATCGTTGCCCAGTACCGCCAGAGTCTTACGCGATCCGGCTTCGTCCAGGGACATTTCACCACCCAGAAAATTGCCGGCGTCCAGCATCCCCAGGCAAAGGTCGGCATCGGTCACGGTCGGCTGCATACCCCCCCGCCCATAGCAGACGGGGCCAGGTTTCGACCCCGCGCTTTGCGGGCCGACCTTCAGCAACCCCATACTGTCCTTGCTTGCAAGACTCCCGCCCCCCGCGCCGATCTCGATCATGTCGATACACGGTACGGTTACGGGGAAACCGCTGCCATGCTGGAACCGGTAGATCCTGTCGACCTCGAAGTCGCCTGTAATCAAGGGCTGAGCATCCTTGATGAAACACGCTTTTGCGGTGGTCCCGCCCATGTCGAACGAAACGACATCTCCAAGGTCCAGAGTATCCGCAAAGTAGCTTGCTGCCAGCGCACCGGCCGCCGGGCCGCTTTCGATCATACGCACCGGATTTTCCCCGGCTACCGCGGCACCGATCACTCCGCCGCTGCTGAGCATGATCAACAGGTCCTGTCCAAAGCCCGCCTCACGAAGCCGTTTCGCGAGGCCGTCCAGATACGGCTTGACGATCGGCTTGGTGAACGCATTGAGGGCTGTTGTCGATGCGCGCGGATACTCGCGCATCTGCGGCGCGACGTCAGACGATAGTGACAGAAAAATCTCAGGTGCTAGCCGTTCAAACGTCTCGCCGACGAGACGCTCGTTTGCCGCGTTCCGATATGAATTCAATAGGCAGACCGCAACCGA
This sequence comes from Roseovarius sp. B-10, assembly GCF_056859295.1. NCBI lineage: Bacteria > Pseudomonadati > Pseudomonadota > Alphaproteobacteria > Rhodobacterales > Roseobacteraceae > Roseovarius > Roseovarius sp. B-10. The sequence goes on from NZ_JBSXOE010000019.1 coordinate 13,187, forward strand.
CGTGACCCCCGCACTCACGACCTCATGAACCAGGTCCTCGATTTCTTCCAGGACAGGCTCCACATGAATCTCGCCGTTGCCCCGTGTCCGTTCGCGGATACCGAAAGTCATTTCCGGCGGGATCAGCGCACTGGGAACCTCAAGCTGATTGTCGAAGATGTCCGAGCGGCATTCGTCCCGGATCGTAAGGACATCGCGGAAACCTTCTGTGACGACCAATGCGGTCCTAGGACCCTTGCGCTCGATAATGGCGTTAGTCACCACCGTCGTCGCATGAACAACCAGATCGGTCACATCGGATGGCCCATACCCGGCTTTCTCCAGAACAGCGGTGATCGCCTTGAAAAAGCCCACCTGAAGGTCGTCGGTGGTGGTCAGCGTCTTATCCACCCAGCATGATCCGTCATCGCCCCGAAGGACGACATCGGTAAACGTTCCCCCGATGTCCACAGAGATAGAAAGTTGCGCCATTTTCAGTACCTTTTTGCAATATCGCGGGCCGGGCCGGGCAATAACATCTGTTGAAAGCCCACCTGCATGACGACCCCATGGCCGGTCGGCTTGGGGCATCGCGATGATGGGGATCTGCGCCCAAAAGAAATCATGTCTGCCCTCTCGACGTTACGTGCAGAATATGTTGCGCATGACACAACGTAGTTTTATTTATTTATCGAAATTGGATGCCACGTCAATAATAATTTCAAAATAAACGGGCTTGACAGATACAGCCAACTTCGACAGCTTTACGAAACTGCGTTGCGGTGCTCACAACATATGAGGATATTGACATGACGGAACAGATGGTCCCCGCCTACAACTGGAATGATATCCCGGAACGCGAATTGCGGCGGGGTCTGACCCAGAAGGTGTTTCGTGGAAACGACGTATTGATCGGATACAATTCACTGCATCCCGGTATGCAGGCCAGCCCGCACAGCCACATCTACGAGCAGATTTTCATGCTGCTTCAGGGTCGGGTCAAACTGCATGTCGGCGATCAGGTTCACGACCTCAAGGCCGGAGCCGTCGTGCGGATACCACCGAATATGGAACACTGGGCAGAGGCGCCGGCCGATGCGGACGGTGTTGCCATCAACATGGATATCTGGACCCCGCTACGCCCCGACTACGGCAAGTATACTGATTATCAGACCGACACCTTCAACGAGTCTTAGAGTTCCAAGGCAGCGCAGACATGCCCGACATACAGATTTTCCCTCCGGTCCGCCGACCCGACCCAGAGGTTGTAAAAGCGCTTTCCCGCCTGAGCGCTGCTCAGGCGGTAGATGCAATGAACCGCAACGGGGGGATGAACGGATCGATACGGGCGATCTGGTGTGAACAGCCGCTCGTCGGCACAGCGATCACGGTACAATCGGCACCCCATGACGTACTGGCGATCTATGCGGCACTGGCAACCTCGCAACCGGGCGATATAATCGTCGCCGCCACAAATGCATATCAGGGCTCGGCTGTATTGGGCAGCGTGATGGCGGGCTTTATGCTGAATGCGGGGATCGTCGCATTTGTTACCGACGGACTGGTCCGGGACGTCGACGAACTGGATTGCGCAAGGTTCCCGGTTTTTGCGTCCGGTCTGTCGCCGAATGCCCCTCAAAAGAATGGCCCCGGAACGGTAGGAGGTGCGATCGTGGTCGGTGGCGTCGCCATAAACTGCGGCGATGTCATCGTCGCCGATCGCGATGGGGTCGCGGTTATTCCGCGCGATTACGCGGGAAATGTCGTTAGCAAAGTGCCTGCAATTCTCCAACGTGAAGTTGAATTTGCTTCAATGCATGAACAAGGCCACAAGGCCCCAGATTGGCTTGAAGATTTCATGGCAAGCGAACGAATTATCAACCGATAGGGGAGCACGTGGGCCCCAGTGGCGTTTCCAGTGCCCGAAGATCGCCTCGACCCGGGCGCGGGATGCTCGAAAAGTTCATGGGAGGCGGAAAGGGTCGTTTCTGGCCCCCTGCCCTGCCTCTCGCACGCTCAAGGGCTTAGCTTTGTCAGAACCACAGGGCGAAACCTTCGCGGTTCTGACACGTTTTTGACCGGTTACTCGTAACCGCGCTTCGCCTTCGCCATGTGCAGCTCGAAGCGAGCGTCCTTCGCTTCGGCTTCAGTATGGAACCAGTCAGTCCGCAACTGTCCAGAGCTGCCGATCCGTCCCCAGTTGCGCACCAGGCCCCAGTCTCCGAAGAGACCGCGCACGATCTCCATGCGGTAGAACCGGTGCAAATTGGCGTCTGGCTCAGTCCTGATCAGATGCATGGTCCCTACCCCCACATCCTGGCTGCGATGTCCTGCTCTTCCTTGCCCACGGCATCGGCATAGATCGCCGTCGTGCTGAGCTGGGCATGCCCCAGCCATTTCTGAAGCATGTGCAGCGGAATCCCGTTCACCGTCGCGTTGATCCCGAAACCGTGGCGCAAACCCTTTGGACTGCGGTGCGGCGCCTCCGGTATCCCGGCCTCGATCATGATCCCCTTGACGATCTGCCAGACCCGTACGCGGCTGAGCGGCCAGATCGGCGCCTTGGCCTGCTTGCGGGATTTCTGGGCCTCCCTGATACCGTGCGCTGTGTTGAGCGTGTCCAGGTAGTCCGGCGGCACCGGAACGTTCCTGTAGACGATTTTTGAGGCTCCAGAGGCATCCTTGCGCTTCTTCAGGCTGCGAATGGTGATTGTGCCGCCCGACAGGTCCACCCTGGCCGGGGTGATCTCCAGGAGCTCGGACGGCCGGCAGCCGGTGAAGTGCAGGGTTTCGCAGAGTGTGCGGTCTCGCGCGGGTTTGCGCCGGGCCACGGCCAGGAAGGCAGCGCGTTCTTCGGCGTTGAGGTAGAGCCGGTTGCCGGCAGTGTCGGTGAGGCGCATTTCGCTCATATTTAACAATATACCCGGAAACTGTTAAAGCGTGAATCGGAATTCCGTCCCCTGCCCTATCGATCAACAGGCTCGGCAGTCCGAGCGTTTTACAGTATTAGTAATAGTGTTAAGTTAGCATGTGCTCTTTGCTACTTAGAGCGGATCTTGTATTTCGCAGCCTCCGCCTTATCGGTGAGTCCGACTTCGGCCTGCCCCATCTCGAAAGCCTGAGCATAGGGGCGCCCCATAGCGAGTGCTTGATAGAAAATGTATGTGAAAGAGGGTGCGGTTTCATCGTTGATTGCATCAGTTGAGCCGATAATGTGGCTAACGTGCGCCTCGCAGGCTTGGGCGATTGAGTCAGAATAGCATGCATGCAGGACTATGCACTCGAGGTCACCATAGACTTTCGCGATCTGGGCGAGTTGGTCACCGGTAACGGGCGCAGCCCTACCGTCGCGCGTTTCAAATGCTAGCGCCCCGCCCCCACCATGTCCGCTGAAGTGCAGGATTTTCGGTTCATGGCGGAGCATTTCCTGTTGAATTTGATCGGGGCGCGTGGCGTACAGGGTCTCAAATGCAATCTGTCTACGCGGTTGTGGGACAGCAGCTAGTCGGTCGCGCAGCTCCATAGCCTCCTTATCGGGGCGAATAGGGCGATAGTTCGAGGCGACAGGCATTTGCGGGTCTGGCGTAGCGTTCAGCATTAGCACCTTCAGGCCATGATGACCTGCCTGCGTTTGTTTCATTATCTTCTCTCCTTCCGGATCGAGCCCTCCGCCGAAAAGGTCGAGCATTCCGTCCTGGTCGTTGCGGACTTCAGCATAGAGCCGAGTACCCTCAGCGCCCAGCCGTATCCGTTCGCGGAACGCCGCGCCTCGATCGTAGAAATCGAGTGCAGCAACCCGATAGCTGGGCACATTATCGGCATGACGAGCGAAATGCTCTGCCAGCGGCAACAGAACCCGCTCATCGGTTTCCGTTTCAGACCACGAGAGCGTCACGTTGGACCTGTCGCGGTTTGATGCCGCTCCTTTGATAGCATTTACTGCAGCAAAGGAGACAGACTATGGGAACGAAACGGACGGACGAATTCCGCCAAGATGCGGTGCGGATCGCGCTGACGAGCGGGCTTACACGCAGGCAGGTTGCGTCAGATTTGGGTGTTGGCCTATCGACGCTGAACAAGTGGGTGACGGCGCATCGTGACACGGATGTGGTATCGTCCGAGGATCGCGAGCTTGCACGGGAGAACGAACGGCTTCGGCGCGAGAACCGTATCCTCAAGGAGGAGAGGGATATCCTAAAAAAAGCCACCCAGTTCTTCGCGAGCCAAAAGCCATGAGGTTTCGGTTCGTCGAAGAACAGCGTGGGGCCTTCCCGATTGGTCGACTTTGTCAGGTCATGAATGTCAGCCCGCGCGGGTTGCGGGCCTTCCGCAGTCGTCCGGCCAGCCGCAGGCAGCGCATGGATATGGTCGTTCTGGCGCACATCAAGGAACAGTCGCGGCTGAGCCTGAGCAGCTATGGCCGCCCACGAATGACCGAGGAACTGAAGGAGGTTGGCGTCGATGTAGGGCACCGCCGGGTTGGACGTTTGATGCGTGAGAACGGGATTACCGTTGAGAGAACACGCAAGTTCAAGGCAACAACCGACAGCGATCACACGTTCAACATCGCCCCGAACCTGCTGAATCGCGATTTCAGTGCAGCCGGGCCGAACCAGAAATGGGCAGGCGACATCAGCTACATCTGGACCCGTGAGGGCTGGTTATATCTGGCGGTGATCCTCGATCTGCATTCCCGGCGTGTCATTGGATGGGCTGTCAGCAATCGTATGAAGCGTGACCTGGCGATCCGGGCCCTGAAAATGGCCATCGCCTTCCGAGCGCCACCCAAAGGCTGCATCTTCCACAGCGACAGGGGCAGCCAATACTGTTCGCACGACTACCAGAAGATCTTGCGCCAGCATGGCTTCCGGGTCTCGATGAGCGGCAAAGGTAATTGTTATGACAATGCGGCTGTCGAGACGTTCTTCAAAACCATCAAGGCCGAGCTGATCTGGCGGCGGTCATGGGTAACGAGGCGGCAAGCCGAGATGGCGATCTTCGAATATATCAATGGCTTCTACAATCCACGTCGACGGCATTCAGCATTAGGCTGGAAAAGCCCGGTCGCTTTTGAACGGAAGGTGGCTTAAACGAGCACTTGGAGCGGCACGATTACGCGACAGGTCCAAGGATTATCGAAGGCCGACAGAGTTAAATCGAGATCGCACCTTAGTACTGTAATAGCACAATCCGTTACGCCCATACGATCCTGCGAGAAGAGCGACACGTCGTCCGATGTCAACGCGCCAGGGAACCCAATCGAACGGCGGTTTGCAAAAGCATCGCGGTCATCACGATAGCGCCCGATCCGGTAGGCTAACACGCAATCGTCCCGCCGCACGATCGAGAAGGTCCACACGGCGCAGTAGCCCTCTGCCTTCATATCGTCGGGATGCATAGCAACCAACGCGTTCTCAGCCTCTGCTCGCAAAAAGACGCTGTCGAAGAGTGCCAGATGCTGGCCAATGGAGTCAGCGATGCAGCGCCGTACGCCGATCGTATGCGCGCGCTTGAGATCACGCGTCCGCCTCCGTGCCCGGAACGGCTCCTTCCATTCTGCGGGGAAGTCTGGGTCTTCGAGGAAAGCTTTAAGCGCGAACTGCCCAGGTTCGGTACGATAAAATATCGACTTTTGACGCCGGTGAAGAATATCTTCACTCAGCCGAGCTTGTAGAGTTTTCTGCTGGGTTCGCCCGTGAAGGTGCGGAGGTACGACGCCAGCTTTATACGCAAACTCCAGTATGGAATTCGCATTAAGTGGACGACGTGCTGCCTGCAGGACTGTCCTGGCGATGTCGAGATAAGAGTCCAAAGGCACCTCCCGAGTGAGACTATGCCGTACGTGGCCATGATATTCAACGAGGCACTGGGTGCCTAGCAGCGCTTAACAGATTGAGCCAGTCTGTTAAGTCGCGCCTGGCAGGACCGGTGCTCCTCTGCCCTCGCTCCAGCGGCTACCTGGCTATTCCTAGCCGGGTTTAAAGCTCAGCCGAAATCGACCTTCAAAATTTATTCGGAAAACAAGCGATCCGTCTTACATGCTTAGCTGATCGCCCGCTGTACCGCCTCTGGCTCCTTCTCAATAACCCTCAGAAGCATCGCCGCCGGTCCACTGACATGGCGCTGGCCCTGTTCCCATTTCCGGTATCCGGAAAGGCTCATACCCATCAGAGGGGCCATCTGCGCTTGTGTAAGCGAAGCGTGCTTGCGCACCTCGCGGGGGTCGATTGCCTCGTGAACCGTCGCGGGCCCCTGCCCTTTGGCATGGGCCACGGCTTCGGTCAGAGACTGGATCAAATCATCGCTGAATGTGCTCATCGTCTTTCCTTCCAGGCCTTCTTCAACTCGGCCGCCAGAGCGGCGACCGCACGTTTCTCATCCGGGCTCATATCCGTCTTGACGTTCTTGGCGTAAACCAAGAGCGCATAGACCGGTATGGTCTCGTCCAGATAGTAGTAGATCACCCGCGCCCCGCCGCGCTTGCCTCGACCCGAGGCAGCGAAGCGAACCTTGCGGACACCGCCCGTGCCGGGGATTTCATCGCCCGCCTCCGGGTTCGCCGCTAGGAAGTCGATCAGTTCCCGTTTCTGGTCCTCATCGAAGAGCTTCGCGGCCTGTCGTGAAAAGACCGGGGTTTCTGCCACTGTCTGCATGTCGCTATATAGCCCATTGGGTCACTTTTGCAAGTGTCCTTGTAGTAGTGCTGAAGTTTTCGCAGGAAACTATGATCCTAGGATGCTAAACTTTGCCGTGCTTTTCTTCGAGCAGGCTCAGCGCTTCTGCCAAGAGGTCCGGCACCTTGCGGCGTGTCCGGATTGCAAGCATCTCATATCCGTCAGCAACGCGCCGCGTGACACGCTTGTTGAACTGGACCTTCTCGTCTTCAGCAACATGGTTGAATTTCGCGACTTCGACAGGCTTCTGGCGCTCGGCATCCCCTGCCCCGCTCTGGCGGCGGCGTGGCGGTTCTGCGATCTGGAGACCCTTGGACATCATGCGGCCTCCTTCATGCCCGGCAGACGGTTCATAATCGCCTGAGCGACCGCGATCGCTTTTTCCTGCACCTTCGGGAACGGCACTTCAGATGCGGCTCGCCCTTCTGCGTGACCCTGTCGGATCGAGGCCAGCTCCGGGAAGATGGGATCAAGCACGTTCACCCGTGCCTTCCCAAGATAGGTGCGTGCGGCACGGTCTTCGGCCTCGGACCCCTTGGCACGACAGAAGCAGAAGAATATCCGGCCCGATGGTACACCGGCGTCCTCCAGTTCGTAAGCGGCTTCGATCTGTGGCTCCATATCATCAAGGCTGTAGCCGGTCGGCATGAGGACGAGATTGCTATTCTGCGCCATGATGCGACCGCCTTGCTCTGCATGGGCCGGTCCATCAAGGATCATGAGATCGAACCGTTCAGCCTCCTTGATAGCTCGATCAACCGTCCGATACTTTTCAACTGCGACTTCAGGATGAAAGCCGGATTGATCGCGCCGGGCTTTCCATTTGGTCGAGGTGCCTTGGGCTGGGTCGAGATCGGCGATCTTCACGTTCCAGCCTGCACGAGCCACTTCGACGGCCAAGAGCCTGGCGAGGGCGCTCTTGCCGACGCCGCCTTTCTGGGAAATCAGGGAAATGATCACTGCTGCCTCCTATTATTCTATTAAGGTTGAATTCTAGGATGTGAGGAAGGGAAGATGCTAGCAAGATAGGTTTCGCGGAATGCAGGAATTTAGGTTTCGAGAGTTGCAGATTTGCAGATAACTAGATTGCTATGATCCTAGCAATCTAAGGGCGGCCGTGTTTCTCGTACCACTTGGCGCAGAACCCGACGAAGGCCTTGTCCGGGTCGCGCGGCGCATCGAGGCCACCATCGGCCATCCAACCCCGCCAGGTTTGCTCCAGATAATGAACGTCCCAGCCAGGAGCGGCAGCGCGAGCCCGTTCATGCGCGTTAGAACCGAGCCTGATCGCATCGCCCACGACATCTCTGGCGAGCGCATCCATTGTGCCCCGGTTCTCGAAAACGACCATCTCACCGTCCAGCCGGATCGCGTAATCCGGCATGTGATGATGCGCTTCATCTTGTTCGACGATTGCGCCGACGAGCCGACGAAACTCGCGCGTGGTCGAGGTCGACCCGCATTTTCGTTGAAGGGCAGGGAGACCGACGCGCCATTGGGTTTGCCGCCCACAATGCTTGCGGGCCAGCTCATACAAGCGGCGCTCCAATGGTTTACGCAGCCGGAAGTAGTTGCGGTGCAGGGTCAGGACTTCTTGAGCCCGGATCGCGTTGAAGACCCAGTCCGACAGCTCAATCTCGATCTCCTGCATTCGGCCGTCACGGGTTTCCCTTACAATCCGGGCGCGGTCGATGATGCTGAATATATCAAGCTGTTCCGTGCCCCCCGTGCTGATGTTCGTCTCGATCTGAGTACCCTGAAGACGGACAAGCGCCGCCCGCAGAGCTTTATAGCCACGTCCATCGGTCACACGGTTCGTGGCCTTGAGCATATCGTAAGCCTTGAGCCGCACCACGCGCTGCACCTGTCGCCCCTCATTGAGCGCAGCGATGACCTGGCTGATGCAATAGATCAGGACATCGCGATCATGGATCGTGGCAAGACCATCGGAAGAGGGGCGAACCTCAACATAATTCTTGCCGCTTTCATCCTCGTAGCGGCGGGGCTGATGATCAGGCTTGGTCGAAAGCGAGAAAATCGGGTGCGCCATCGACGCCATGTCGCCCTTGGGCGCAGCATCAAAGATATCGCATACGAAAAAGTCCTTCTGATCCTGGCGATCGGGAAGGAGAGGGGATCGACTGTCTTTCGTGATTTCACCCACCATGCGGCGACTTTCGTGATTTCACACACGGCCGTCAAGGGATTCGTGATTTCACCCACGCTGATGCATCTTTCGTGACTCTACACACGCATTTTCGTGATTTCACACACAATCTTTCGTGACTCTACACACAGGGATTCCAAAAAAGCGCCTTAGTATCATATGCTTGTGAGACATTTTTTGGACGTAACACAGATTCTAACACATATTTAACACCCGCGAGCTGACGCGCTGCCTGTGGATAACCCTGTCGGAACCCTCAGTCCTGGTAGTGCACACAAGCATATCCATCGGATGTCGTGGTGACCCACTGACCTCCAAAGACAGCGCATGTGGCAGCGTTGAATGCTAAGAATCGCGGAACCATCACCGCCAGGACCAGGGCCAGAACGGCAGCACCCAGACCGAACCACGGAAGATTACGTTTCAGGCGCTCCGCCTTCCTTTCCCGATCCCGCACCTTTTCCAGGATCGCCCACTTGTCCTCTTCGGCCTTCTGGAGCGTGGCCTGTGCCCGGTTCGTCGCCTCGGACAGATCGATGGTCAGTCTGGCTATGCGGATGAGGTTGTCGTTGATCCTGCCGTTGATGGTTTTCCCGACCAGCTCGCCATAATGCTCGGGATCGGTCTGCGACCGGGCCGCGAACGCCGCCTGCCGCGCTTCCGTCGCGGTCTTGACCAGGCGGTCCATGGTCCCGGTCTGAGCATCCACGCGATCCGAAACGCTGGCCAGAACCGTGCTGAGAAGATCGAGGGTTTCGCGCAGCTCGTCATCCGAGAGGGCAGGGGAGGGAGATCGATCGGTCATCGGGGAAGGTCTTTCCTGTTACGGGTCCTGCGGGACGAACAGCCCCCGGAATTCGGGATCGGCGTAGTAGCGCAACTTTTGCGCCAGCGCCGAGGGTTGGCCCTGGACGCGCAGAAGCTGAAGGTCGGGCGGCATCTGCATGATCTCGTCGGGCGTGAGCAGATCGCGGCCGGTGAGGTTGTTGGAGAAGCTGGGGCTGTCACCGGGCTTGTAACTGTCGGTCTGGTAGCCGGTGGTTTCCTGGCCGATCATCTGGCTCAGCCATTTCGCCGTCTCATAGTCGTTCACCCCGAAGACCTGCTGCACCCCGGCATTGGCCACGAACGTTCCGGCCCGCTTGCCATAGAGATCATTGAGCTGGCTCATGTCCTGGAGGATCGGCCAGAGCTGAAGCCCGTAGCCGGCCATCAGCCCCATGGCGCGCTCGATGGCTTCTAGGCGGCCGAGAGCGGCGAACTCATCCAGCAGGAAGAGGGTCGGCCCCGACGCGGGGGGCGAGGGCCCTTTGGCGGGCCTCGCCGCCTGTGCGGCCTCAGGGGCGCCCTGAGCGCCGCTTCCAGCCTCTCCGGGGGTCCCGGTCCCCTCCGCGTGCCTGGCGATGTCCTGAAGCGCTTGGGAGACGAGAAGGCGCAGCCAGCGGGCGTAGGCATCCAGTCTGTTGGGCGGCAGGACGAGGAATACCGAGACGGTTTGCCGTTGCAGCTCCGCGAAGTGGAAATCCGACCGGGAGATCACCTTGGCGATGCGCGGGCTGTCGAGGAAATGGGTGTGCCGCTGCGCGTTCGACAGGACCGAGGCCGCTTCCCGGTCCGCCTTACCAAGAAACCGGTTGGCGGCGCGGGCAATCAGCCCGCCCGCCGCATCGCTGTCCTGCATCAGCTCCAGCAGCGCCCGCAACCTGTCCGGCGGCAGGGTCAGGTATTCCCGCACGGTGGCCAGGTTGCGCCGGTCTGGCTCTTCGTGGGCCACGCAGAACATGATCAGGCCGGAGAGGATTGCTTTGGCTTCCTCGTTCCAGTGTGCCTCCTGTACCTGTCCGGCCGGGTCCATGACCAGGGCATCGGCCAGCGTGGTGGCATCCTCCCCCAGATCGGGGCTGTCCGGGGCCAGCCGGTCCAGCGGGTTGTAGGCCGAGGACGGCAGGCCGGTGACCTTGCCAGTGTCGCTGACACCGAAGGGATCGAGGACGTGGACCTGTCCGAAAGCCCGCCGCGCGGCCCCGGCGATCCGCGCGTTCTCGCCCTTGGGGTCGACCACGATCATCGAGCGATCCGCCGCCAGCAGGTTCGGGATCACTGTACCGACCCCCTTGCCCGCCCGCGTGGGCGCGAGGGTCAGAAGATGGGCCGGTCCGTCATAGCGCAGGAGCCGTCCCGTGCGGGGAGAGCGGCCGATCAGCAGCCCGTCCGGGAGTTCCAGCTTGCGCAGCTCCTTGCGGCCCGCGAAGCGCGCGGAGCCGTGGCTGTCCCCGGTGCCGCCGTAGATCAGGGTCGCGCCCGAGCGGTGCATCCAGTCGAATGCCCCGGCGATGGACCCGGCCAGCATGAAGGGGCCGAAGACGATCCAGTGCCAGGCGCTGGATCCGGGTGGCGCATCGAAGATGGCGAAGATGACGGGGGTGGCGACAAGCATCCCGACGATCGCGCCCAGGCACAGCCAGAGGATCAGCCAGCCGAGCAGGAACGGGGTGACGACGATCCGTGCAAGGAGACGGGCGAACGACGAGACGAGGGCGAGAAATGAACGCATGATCTAAGTCCGGACCAAACTGGCGGGGGAGGGTGGCGGCGAATGGCTCCGGACTTAACCTGACGAGGACGAGTCCTGGTCCGGGGCAGGGGAGGGCACGTCCCAATCCGCGAACGCCTTTCGGTCCTGTTCCCGAGGCAGGTTGCGGATCAGCCGGTCCAGCATGGCAGCCGCGGTGTCATCGCGCTCGGCCAGATCGATCAGAGCCCCGCCCAGGATCACCTTGCGCCTGGTATCGAGTTTGCGCTGTCTGGTGGCTTCCCGGTTGCGCAGGGCCTGAAGCCGGGCCTTGGCCTGGGCGTATCGCTTCTCGGCGCGTTCAAGCTCAGTCTCTGCCAAATCACTGCCCTTGTTCTGCAAATCTCTTTGGGTTGAACTTGTTCTTGCCTGCTCAACCGTTAGCGCGTACCCGTAGGCCTGTAAAGGACAAGGGCGCACTTATGCAAACTCTCCACCCGCGGTTCCGAGATTTGCGTGCGATCTCCTTGAGGCAGAGCCTCAGCCGATGGCGAACTCCTTCGATGCCACGGGCATCGACATGGAAGAGTGCGCCGCCTCTTCCAAACCATCACAGGCCAACCTCGGCGGTTGGATCGCGTCCCGCAAACTCGCACCAGCGTCTCGCCCGATGCCCTACGGGGAGGGCCGGTCTGCTGCTGGCGTCTCCCTTGCGGGAGGTTCGTGCCGTTGGACCTCGCGGTGCCGACACGAACCGGGTTTGCCCCCGGCAAACCGCCGATATGTGCCGCAAATCTCCTGCCCCCTACGAGGCTGAGGAGATTGGTGGAACGCATCGGCAAGCCCGCGCCTCAGAGAGCCTGTGGCTCGCTTCGGGCGGGCTGTCTTCTCCCCTCCGGCCCCAGCGTTCCGGGGCGCGGTCCTCCGGGGAAAAGACGGCTGACCCGGTGGCCCATGTCGGGGCCCTGGCCGAGGTCAGCAGCGGCGCGCATGATGATCGCTCGCTTCATCGGAGAGGGCAGGGCGCATGGCCAGCTACCACCTCTCCGTGAAGACGATCAAACGCAGCGCCGGGCGCTCCGCCACGGCCGCTGCGGCCTACCGTGTCGGGGAGCGCATCGAGTGCCAGCGCGAGGGCCGCATCCACGATTACACCCGCAAGCAGGGGATCGAGGAGACCTTCATCCTGACGCCGAAAGATGTACCCGACTGGGCCACTGACCGGTCCCGCCTCTGGAACGAGGTCGAGGCCAGTGAGACCCGCCGCAACTCCGTCACCGCCCGCGAATGGGAGCTGGCCCTGCCGTCCGAGATCAGCGCCGAGGCGAGGGCGCAGATCACCCGCGACTTCGCGGAGCAGCTGGTCGAGCGCTACGGCGTGGCCGTTGATGTGGCGATCCACGCGCCGCACCGTGAAGGCGATCAGCGCAACCACCATGCCCATGTCCTGACCTCTACCCGTAAGCTGGAGGCCGGGGGGTTCACCGACAAAACCCGCGTGCTCGATTCCGCGAAAACCGGCGGTGTCGAGATCGAGCAGATGCGCGGCGTCTGGGCCGAGTTGCAGAACCGCGCACTGGAGCGGGCAGGGGACGCGGAGCGCGTCGATCACCGGTCTCTCGACGCGCAGCGGGAGGCGGCGCTGAAACGGGGTGACGAGCTCTCGGCCGAGGAGCTGGACCGCGATCCGGAGCTGAAGCTGGGGCCGGCGGCGAACTCGATGGAGCGGCGCGCGAAGGCGGCGGCCGCGCGGGAGAGCCGGGATTATGCGCCTGTCACCGAGCGGGGAGCGATGGTTCACGCCGCCCGGCAGGCCCGTGCCGCCTTCCGCGAAATGCGTGCGCGGCTGGAACGGGCGCGCGAGACCTACGGTGCCGAGCGTGAGGCCGGTCAGGGGCGCGTCTCGGCCGGTCTGGCGGCACTCAGGGCCGCGACTGCGAAAGATCGCAGCGGGGACCGCAACCCGGAGGATGTCCGGGAGCGGCTGGCACGTGTTGTGGACCGGTCACGGGACCAGGACGACACGCCGAAGCCGGAAGGTCGCAATTATGCGCGGGAGCGGCTGAAAGAGATCATGGAAAAGGACGCCGGTCGAGATGGTCAGGCGTTGGTTCACAAGCTGGACGGTCACAGCGAGTATGACATGGGCGAGGACGCCGCGAAGGCTTCGCGGGCCACGCGGTATCGGCAGCGCGGAGACCGAGCCGCTGAGACCGGGCGCGAGGAGCGCAAGCCGTCCGTGAACGAGCGCTTGAAGGATGTGCTGAACAAGCCCCACGAGCGGCTGGAGCCGGGTACCGACCGCGAGCAGGAGCGCGATGAGAACGAAACGGAGAACGCGCGGGACAGGGA
>NZ_JBSXOE010000020.1:0-65282 GCF_056859295.1 Roseovarius sp. B-10
CTGGCCCGTGAGCGCGGCGATGGTCGGGTCGGCCCCGTCGATCCGGCCATCCGAGCGGATGGTCTCGATGCGGTCGAGATTGTTGGTGTAAGTGACCTGGGCCGAGACGAGGTTGCCGAGCGCGCTCCCGTTGCGCGTGACTTGTCCGTTGAAGTTGCCGAAGCGCTTCAGCGGGAGCGTCGCCACCGTGCCGCTCTGCGCCGTGCCCGCGCGGCTCTCGCCCTGCGCGACGAGGCTCGCGGTGGCCTGCAGCTGGCCGCTGCGCTGCATCAGCCACGACAGGCTGTCGAGACGGCAGCCGGTATACATGGCAAACCGCGGCACTTCCGGCATGCCGGTCTCGATCGCCATGCTCGGAAGCTCGTAGGCCCCGGAGGTGAACACATGCGTGAACGGGCCCGGTGCCGTGGCCGCGTTTGTTGATGCGGGCGCGGTCGGCGACCAGCAGGCTCGGGCCGCGGCGGCGGTAGACGAACCGCAGGCGCAGGCCGCGGCGGCGCTCCCACTCGCCCGGCGTGATCCTGCCCCCAACGCAGGCCGCGGCCGGCGGCCGGCGTTGGGATCGCCAGCCAGAAGCCAGTCTTCGAGCGGATCAGCGGGCCGGTGTCGTGTGCGCCGACGATGGCGGGCGCCTTCGACCAGACGAGCGCGGCCGCGCCGATGCTGGTGGTGCCCTTGGGCCAGGTCTCCGCGCGGATGCTTTTGGCGAGCCTCTGGCCAAGCCCCGCGCCGTTGATCTGACGGCGCCAGTCGGCCTTGGGCATTAAAGCCGACGCGGTGCTACCTCCCCAGCAGCGCCGCTCCGACAAGATAGGTGCCGGTCAGCAAGAGCAGTCCGTAGGCGAGGCTAATGAAGACCGAATGGCTGATGCGTTTGAAAAGGAATTGTCCGGCTACGATGCCGAGTGCCGTGGCCGGGGTTAGTGCCAGCGCCGTATAGACAGTGCCAACAGACGCGGACCCCGCGACCATTTGCAGACCAAGGCTGACCGAGTAGATGAACAGGAAATACGCCAGCGTGGTCCCGCGCAGTATCGCGGGCGCGATCCCTGCCCCCGCGAAGTAGACGAGAAGCGGCGGCCCAGGCATGCCGAGCCCGCTTGTGAGCAGAACCCAGACGCTCGGACTCCACATGGGGCAGGTCATGGCACCTTGGCGTTCATACGAAGTGGTGACAGTGTGTCGGCGGCAGAGATGTCCCTGCTTCGCTTCAGAACACAAGGAACCGGAATGTCCGTATGAGCATCCCCGCGCTTTTCACACCCACCCGCATCGGCTCGCTCGAGTTGGAAAACCGTATCGTCATTGCGCCGATGTGCCAATATTCGGCACAGGATGGTTGCCTGACCGACTGGCACGTGATGCATTACGGGCAACTGGCCATGTCGGGTGCGGGCCTGCTGATCTTCGAGGCGACGGCCGTAGCGCCCGAGGGGCGGATTTCATGGGCCGATGCCGGGCTTTACGATGACGCAACCGAGGTCGCGATGGACCGCGTCGTGAAGGCCGTGCGCCAGTGGGCACCACCCATGCCGTTGGCATTGCAACTGGCCCATGCCGGTCGCAAGGCCAGCTGCTCGCAGCCCTGGAAAGGTGGCAAGCAACTGCCAGCCGATGATCCGCGCAGCTGGCAAACCGTCGCGCCTTCGGCTCAGCCTTTTGCGTCAGACGACAGACCTCCGCTGGCGCTGGATGCCGAAGCGCTGAAACATCTCGTCGATGATTTCGCCTCGGCTGCCCGCCGCGCCGCAGGTCTGGGGTTCGATGCGGTCGAATTGCATGCCGCGCACGGTTATTTGATGCACCAGTTTCTATCGCCTCTGTCGAACGCGCGCACCGATCATTACGGTGGCAGCCTGGAAAATCGCATGCGACTGCCGCTCGAGGTGTTCGAAGCCGTGCGCGCCGCGTTTCCGGCTGATCGCCCCGTGACAGTGCGGGTATCGGGCACCGACTGGGTTGAAGGCGGCTGGGACATCGAGCAGACGATTGTCTTCGCGCGGGAGCTAGAGCGGCTCGGTTGCGCAGCCATTCATGTATCGAGCGGCGGGCTGGACCCGCACCAATCGATCCCGATTGGCCCAAACTATCAGGTGCCATTGGCCCGCGCAGTGCGCACCGAGGTGGACATGCCGGTGATCGCCGTGGGTCTTATCACCGAACCGCAGCAGGCCGAGGCGATCATTGGCACGGGCGACGCAGACATGGTCGCCCTGGCGAGGGGCATTCTGTATAATCCACGCTGGCCCTGGCATGCCGCTGCCGAACTTGGCGCTGGCGTCACGGCTCCGGCGCAATACTGGCGCAGCCAGCCCCACAACCTGAAATCGCTCTTTGAGTCTTGACGAGGACGTGGGCGGTTAGGGGGGAATCGAGTACGCCGTATTCTGGCGCCACTGCAGAAACGATCACCGAGCCAGTGACACCCATTTCGATTGCGTCGGCCTGCATCAGGTCGAACATGTCGCGCTCTCGGCCCATCTCGTCGCGAGAGTGCACGGTGATGTCGATGGCACCGTCGGAAGTTTCTGCCAGCGTCTCCGCCATACGTTGAGTGGCATCATCGATGACTGTGTCGGTCATTTCATGGTTCAGGTTTGCGGTCACGGATTGTGCCGTGGGGAGGGCGGGCATGAATTCCATGCTGTGATCCAGCCCCCGTTTCACCGGACACCTAAGCGGTTTCAGTCTTAGCCCTGATGAACTCGAGGGGCGAGCGCCGTTTCAGCCCTGAGTGTGGATGGTTCGCGTTCTAATCTTCGAACCAGCAATCGATTAATCTGAGCGAGATTTCCGCATTCGGCAGTCGTGTCACAGGAACGTAGTCGCGCATGTCCGATGCATGCCCTTTGGCCGCTGCCAGCAACGTCCGCATCGCAGCGCTTGACCGCGACACCGCGCTGAAGATGCCGTAAGTGAAATACTGGACCAAGACCTCCTCGAGCCAGCGGAATGCCATGTGCCAGAGCAGTGGAGCAACGGCTCCGTCTGCATCCTTGGACGCAAGTGGAAGCGTTTCCCAATCACATGAATCTCTACACAATATTGCCAAGCCTCTGCGCAAGGATTTGATATAGCGAGTTTTCGTCGATCGATACCGTTTGGCTGGAGACCCGCCGACGTAATTTGTCGTCAGGAATGTTCTCTGGTATTGTCCGACCGGTTTCGTATCCCTTCGTCTCCCTGGAATAAAGAATAATTAGGGCGCAGTTTGGGGTGGCTCGTGGATGGGGCACACTGCGGTTGGTCGGTTTCGTCTGCCGCCAACAACAAAATTTGGAGAGACGATGGCGGAGCAGATGCGACGTAGCGACGAAACTGAGCCTCGGATCGGCTCATGGCTCGCTGGAATATTTCTACTATTTTCGGTCCCTTGGATCATTATTGGTGACCTGCTTGTGGCGAGTATCGGCGATGTGGCCGATCTCGAGCTGGTGCAAACCCTCAAGGGTCTGCTGTTCGTCTTCATCTGCGCGGCCCTGGCCAAATATTTCGGCGATCGCTTCCATGCCCAGCTTCTCGGATATTACCGTCGGGAAAGGCGTCTTCGGGAACACCTCGTTCGCGCAGAATACGTCGGCGAGATTGCCAGCTGGGAAAAGGACTTGGGTGATGGACGCACGTTCTGCAGCGAGAACTGCGACGTGCTGTTCGGCACGTCCATCGCGGCCACAGAAAGCTTTGAAGACGTGCTGCGTGCTCACATCCATCCCGATGATGGGGACCGTGTTGCGCAGTTGCGCGGTGACTGGTGGCGCGACGGCGGCACTCTGGAACTGGAATACCGTCTCGCAGACCCTCAAGGGCTGACCAAGTGGATTGAGGAGCGTGCCGAGTTTGTAGAAGATGAAGGTGGAAAAATCCGCTACGCCGTCGGCACGATCCGCGACATTTCGAAACTCAAGGCGGCCAAGGCCGCAAGAGACGCGGCCGAAGCGCGGGCCGAGCGTCGCGAGGCGCTAGTGCGCATGGCAGCGGAAAAGGCGAATTTCGGCGGCTGGCGTTATGAACTTGGTGATGAGCACGAGATCTGGTCCGATGGGACGGCACGTGTCCGCGGCCTTCAGCCCAATATCAGGATTTCGCCGGTGGAGGCTATGGAGCATTATGCCAATGGTGACCGTGAGCGCATGCGAAGTCTGTTCAACTCCTGTATAGAAGACGGCGAAGCCTTCGATGACATTTTCAGAATGAACACCGCCGATGGGCGCCAGATAGTGGTCAGAACGCTTGGCGAGCCCCAATACGACGAGACAGGCAAGATCGTCGCCGTGCAGGGTGCGATTCAGGATGTAACGGAACTTGTGTCGGCTCGAGAGGAAGCTGATCGCCGCAATGCTCAGTTGCAGAGCGTCCTCGCCTCAATCGGGGACGGCTTCGCAACACTGGACCAAGAATGGACCGTGACCTTCATCAACCGTCGTGGCAGCGAGCTGTTTGGCTTGAACCCGGGCAAAGTGCAGGGCAGAAGCTTTTGGGATCTTTTCCCTGCGGCCCGCGGCTCGCGTTTCGAACACAAGTGCCGAGAAGCGATCGAGACAGGAGAAAGCCGCTCATCCGTTGAGTATGTGTCGGCTATATCGCGGTGGTTGGATGTGAATGTCCATCCGACACCAGGTGGATTGGCGATCTATTTCCGCGACGACAGTGAGAAACAGCATGCACGTCAATGGCTCAAGTTGCTGGAATCTGCAGTGCTAAGCCTGGACGACATCCTGACCGTGGTAAAGGTCGGAACGGGTGAATGGGACGAGCAAGAAGTCATCTACGCAAATAACACCACGGAGAAGCAGCTCGGCTACAGTTCCGAAGAATTCATCGGCAAGTCACCTTGGTTCTTCGTTGATACAGTACGTTCCGGGCGGGCTGTGTCAGAACTGCAGCGTGCCATCAGCGCCGGCACGTCAGCCACTGCTGAGGTATTCGTGAACGCCAAGTCGGGTGGGGGAAGGTGGTTCGAAGCTCACACCAGCCCAATTCACGATCGAAAGGGTCAGATCACGCATCGGGTTGCAGTGCTCCGCGATGTTACGGACCGCAAGCGCTATGAAGAACGTATTCTCGAGAGCGAAGAGCGCTTCCGCCTCATTAGCCGTGCCAGTAGCGATGTGATTTGGGATTGGGACATCGCGACTGGGTTTTTCTGGGTCAGCGAAAACTATGAGGACGTTTTTGGCTTCGATATCAGCAATGAGCCTCAGACATTCGATGCCTCGATCGCTCGCATTCATCCAGACGATCGAGAGCGGGTACGTAACAGTCTTTTTGATGCCATCCAGAGTGATCTGTCGACGTGGAGTGCCGAATACAAGGTGAGAAACGCGCATGGCAGCTACTCGATCGTGGAGGACCGCGCGTTCATCATTCGCAACTCGGAGGGACAGGCCCTACGGATGGTGGCTGGCATGACAGATGTGACGGAATTGCGCGAATTGGATGAGAAACTCCGAGCTTCTCAAAAGCTTGAAGCCATCGGTCACCTGACGGGAGGCGTGGCGCATGATTTCAATAACTTGCTGACCATCATCCTTGGCAATTCCGAATTGCTGATTGATAGCGTGACCGATCCGGGCCAGGAAAGAATGGCCAATGCGATCCTCAATGCCGCCGAGAGGGGAGCCTACCTGACGGATGGCCTGCTGGCCTTCTCACGGCGCCAACCGCTGGAGCCGGTGCCGGTCGACGTCAACGAACTCATCCTGCGGTCGGAATCCCTGTTGAGACAGGGGGTCGAAGAGGGGATCACGTTACGTTTTGCCCTGGAGGCCGAGGATGCTGTCGTGCTCATTGATCCGGCACGGTTACAGAGCGCAATCCTGAACCTGGTGATCAACAGTCGTCATGCCATCGGGGAGCGCGGCACGATCACCGTGGAAACCTCGACCCGCATCTTTGACGACACGTCGGAAGTCGAGACCGCAGACCTTGCAGCCGGGCGCTACCTCGCTATTTCTGTCACAGATGATGGGATCGGCATGACCAGGGATGTACAACAGCGGGCGTTCGACCCGTTCTTCACGACAAAGCCTGCAGGGAAGGGCACTGGCCTAGGTCTCAGCTCGACCTACGGGTTCGTGAAGCAGTCCGGGGGCGAGGCGAGGATTTACTCGGAAATCGGTGAAGGAACGACCGTAAACATCTACTTGCCGCTGGCGAACGAAGAGACGGATGCCGTCGCTCCGCCCTCCCAGAAGGATGTTCCCCCGGGGCGCGGAGAGCACATTCTGATCGTGGAGGATGATCCCGACCTGCGTCAACACGCCGAGGCCCAGATTCGGGCTCTTGGGTATCGCGTTTCGGTAGCCGAGAATGCCGATGAGGCTCTGGCTTTGCTGGAACAGGACCCGAGTGTAGATTTGCTGTTCACCGACGTGATCATGCCGGGCAGCATGCATGGCGCAGAGCTGGCCCGTACGGCGAGGGCCGCTTACCCGGACCTAAAGGTTCTCTATACGTCTGGCTATACGAAGAATGTGACCCTAAACAAAGGCCGACTGGACGAGAATGTCGAACTCCTGCCAAAACCCTATCGCCGCGAAGATCTGGCGCGGCGCCTTCGAGAGCAGCTGGATGTTTAGGTGGTAGAGGCGCTGCCGACGCGAAAGAGAAGCCACGGGCCCGACTCGCGCGACCGCTTAAATGTGCCCCGCTCGGGCGAATTGTAGTTGCAGGGTCATAAGCTTGTATCAATTTCGGGAATCTTGAATATATTTCCGACTAGTGTCGCGGCGCTACTGAGCAGGAGTTGCTGGTGCTACAACCAAAAGTCCTGGTGCTGGATGATGAGGATGAAATCGCGTCAATGCTGGATCATGCATTGTCCCGAGACGGGTATGACGTAAGCACCGTCAGAACGATCTCCGAATTTCAGGACAAGCAAGCTGGTGAGGCGTTCGATATCTATATCATCGACCTTGGGCTACCAGACGGCAACGGCCTGTCCTTGATTCAAGGACTATCGCGAAACCCAGCTTGTGGTGTCATTATTCTGAGTGGGCGCGCAGCGGATACCGATCGTATCGTTGGTCTCGAAATTGGCGCTGACGATTACATACAAAAACCGTTTGGGATGCGCGAACTGGCGGCGCGCGTGCGCGCCGTCTTGCGCCGAACGCAACAAAACAAGACAGCTCAGGACCACACCGCCAATGCCTCCAGTAACGCGGCTGACACAGAAAACACCATTGCTTTCGATGGGTACAGACTTGACCTGGGTGCCCGGCTTCTTTTCGCGCCGGATGGCAATGAGATCGAACTGACCACCGCAGAGTTCAATTTGCTCGCTGCGTTGCTGACCCGCCGCGGGCAGGTTCTTGATCGCGACCAGTTGATGAATGCCGTCAAGGGGCGCGACTGGGAGGTCTATGATCGCTCCGTCGATAGCCTTGTGAGCCGATTGAGGCGCAAGGTGCCGGCTCCTGAAGGCCGATCCCACTACATCCGAACGGTTCACGGTATCGGATACGCATTTTCCGTTTCATCCGGCAGCGCTGCCGGTGATCGTTGATGCCAGATGTTCGATCCACCGCGCTCATCATACTCGTCACAAAGGCCGCGGGATAAGTCTGTCCGGGGTAAAGGGGAACGCGTGAAGCGAAGTTTTGCCTTTCCTTCGAGGTTGCTGACAGCCTGTTCCAGACGAATTAGCATTGTGACATTAGCGCTAGTATTCGGCATGGCGGTCCCCGGTCATGCGGAGACCGTGCGGGTGGGCATTTACGAAAACGCGCCGAAGATATTCCGCGATGCTAAAGGTGAACCCTCGGGCTTCTGGCCTGAGCTCACCCTCGCCATCCTTCAGGATCTTGGTCACCAAGTCGTTTGGGTGGATTGCCAATGGGCCGAATGCCTTGAACTGCTTGAGCTCGGCGAGATCGACATAATGCCCGACATGGCTCACTCAGAGGAGAGGGACGCCCGATTCAAACTTGTCGACCATCCGGCCCTTTACGCATGGTCGTCAATTCTGGTCGGCGACTCGGTGTCCGTGAATACGATCGAAGATCTTAATGGTCTGCGGATCGCGGTTGTCGAGGACAGCATTCAGGGGGAAGTCCTTCTGGATCGTCTTCGTACCGATTTTGAC
Organism: Roseovarius sp. B-10; assembly: GCF_056859295.1. NCBI lineage: Bacteria > Pseudomonadati > Pseudomonadota > Alphaproteobacteria > Rhodobacterales > Roseobacteraceae > Roseovarius > Roseovarius sp. B-10. The sequence continues at coordinate 8,087 of NZ_JBSXOE010000020.1, forward strand.
CAGGCGCGTGTGATCGAAGTCGGCTCCATGGACGAAACGGTGCAGCAGCTGTCATCCGGCAAAGCCGATGCAGCGATAGTCAACAGCTTCTTCGCCAGACAGCCTCGGAGGAGGGAGGATATTCACGTCGCTCCGATCCCGTTTGACGTCTCAACATTGCACTTCGCATTGTCGCCCCAAAGTGCCGACCTACTCTTGGAAGCGCTGAACTTGGCGATTTACGAGCAGCAAACAACCCCCGGCTCGGCTTTCAGGAATGCCGAAAGGCGCTGGATCACTCAGCAAGCCCCGGCGCTTCCAGAGTGGTTCCATACGGCGGTCGCGGCTGTCATAGTAGTTCTGTTGCTATCCTTTGGAATGATCGTCGCCTTACGTCGTACGGTCAGACTCCGCACGGCGCGCCTGGAGGACTCGGTCACCTCCCTGAAGGCCGAAATCGCTCAGCGCAAAAATGCCGAGGCGAAGGTTATAGAAGCTCAGCGAATTGAGGCGCTCGGGCGACTCGTCGGCGGAGTTGCTCATGATTTCAACAACATGTTGGCTGTCATCATGGGCAATCTCGACATGCTCCGCGACGAAATTCGGAACGCGCGGGCTTTCCGCCTGCTCGAAGATGCGATCAGGGCGTCGGAACGCGGAGCGAGCCTGACAAAGCAGCTTCTCTCTTTCGGGCGCCGCGCCTCGCTCAAGCCTGAAGTCCTCGATATCAGCGCCACGATGCCGGACGTGCACCGGATCGTCAGTCGTGTCCTGCCCGAGAGCATACAGGTCGAGAATGATCAAGCCGAAGGCACTTTGAAGACCTGCGTCGATCCGGCCCAGTTCGAATCCGCGCTCCTGAACCTCGCACTCAACGCGCGCGATGCGATGCCGAACGGCGGCCGTTTGACGATCAGAACCACCGCGAGAAGGCTGGATAGCGACAGCATCGAAGTCCTTGAGGCTGATCTTGTACCAGGCAGATATGTCGTCGTGAGCGTCTCTGATACCGGCCACGGGATGCACCCTGAGGTGCGTGAGAAGGCTGTCGAGCCATTCTTTACGACGAAGGAGGTCGGCGCGGGCTCTGGCATGGGACTGGCCATGGTTCACGGCTTCATGAAGCAGTCGAATGGAGGCCTGCGTATCCTGACCGAGCCGGGCGCAGGAACCACTGTCGAACTGTACTTCAAGCAAACCGACATCCAATCGTCGGCCCCCAGCGCACAGGAAGCGGCACCGCAAACCACCGCATCCGGTCGGATCCTGATGGTTGAGGACGACGAGTACGTCCGTAACACGCTCCTAATGCAGCTGGAGAACATGGGTTACCAGGTGACTGCGGTCGAAAACGGTCAGGCAGCTCTGGAGCGGCTGACTTCCGGCTTGGAATTCGATCTACTTTTGACGGACGTGGTGATGCCAGGCCCTTTACAGGGGCCCGGTCTCGCGGACCGCGTGCGGGAAAGGTTTCCCGATCTTCCTGTCATTCTCATGTCCGGTTACGCAGAGCTGGAGGATGCGGGAGGAAGTGGTCCGAGGCGAGACTATCTTCTGCTTCCAAAACCTGTACGTGCCAAAGACTTGAGAGAGGTGCTGGCATCCAAGCTGGCCGCGAAGGGCTGACTATCTCTTTTCCATCCTAGCAACTTTTGTGGTTGTGACCTGCCACTGAACTTTCATCCAGCCGGGAAATCATAGCGGAGAACTCCACCTTCAAACGGTCCTGTTTGCGGGGATCAGATCAGGGAATGGCGAGCGGGGGATGGTGCGACCGCTGACTGGAGCCGGGCGTTCCGCTGATGCTTTCGCTGCCAGCCTCCCGGGTAAGATTCTGGGTGATGACTTCCTTCGGTAATGGATTGCACCCTTTTGCGCCCCGCGATCTCGCGGGACAGGGAAGTAATGGGTGAAAGGCCCGCCCATTGGCAGGACCCTTCGGTTTCATGCGGGCTCAGGCGGCAAGCTCCGCGCCCCCTGCCCTAGGTGACGACCCGGTGCTCAAGAAAAGCGCCTGCGCAACGCCACGTTAAGAACCTCTATGGCGATGACAAGCAGGATTACGGTGATCGTAACACTGGCCGCCTTGTCATATTGAAATGATCGTACGTAGATCTGGATGTAGAAACCGAGCCCGCCTGCGCCGACGACGCCGAGGATCAGGGACTCCCGGAGATTCAATTCAAAACGAAAGATCGTGTCGCGCGCAACGACCGGGGCCATCTGCGGCCAGATCGCATGGCGAAGCCGGACGAGCGGCCCCGCGCCGGCGCTGGAAAGCGCCTCCACCGGCGCACGGGCGACACCGTCGATGGCTTCGGCGTAGAACTTGCCGAGCATGCCCGTTGCGTGGAAGGCGACCGCGATGATCCCCGGCATCGGGCCGAGACCGACAGCCCCGACCATCAGCATGGCCACCAAAAGCAAGGGGATCGCCCGGATCAGCGCGAGGAGCGTCCTGACGCTGTAATGGATCGCCGGTGGCGCCATTGTCTCGGAAGCGGCGAAACCCAATGGAACCGACAGGATGACCGCCCCCACTGTACCGAGGATGGCGATGCGAAGCGTCTCGGCTGTCCCGTCGACGATCTCCGCCATGACGGTTGGGTCGGGCGGTATCATGCGACCGACAAACTCGACAATACGCGGACCGGCGGAGAGAAGGCGCGACAGGTCCATGTCGCTGGTTGCGAAAGACCATAGCACCACGGCGCCCAGGAAGACGCCTGTAAGGAAACTACCCCAGCCGCCGTGCCGTGTCATTGGACAAGCCTCAGGCCGGCCGCGCCCTTGATCGCGTCCTGGTAAAGCGCTCCGATCTCTTCGTCGAACGAATTTCCGACCGAGTGGTCGAAAGCAACGCGCCCACCGGTCATGCCCACGACGCGGGACGCGAAGCGCAGGGCGAGTTCGGGCTGATGCGAGGAAAACACCGTCGTCGCGCCGCGCTTGGCCGCGGCGCTTGTGATCAGAGTCAGGATTTCGCCTGCACGGGCGGGGTCGAGATTGCTGACCGGTTCGTCGGCAAGGATCAGCCTTGGCTCCTGCGCGAGGCAGCGGGCGATCGCAACCCGCTGCCGCTGCCCGCCACTTAACGAGTCGACCCGGCGGTGAGCCAGTTCCCCGATGCCGCAATCGGTTAATACCTGATGGGCAACGTCGAGATCATGCTCGGAATGGCGGCTGAGAAAGGCCGCGACGCCCGACATCCGCCCAAGTCGCCCGTTCAGCACGTTGCGCAGAACGCTGGATCGTTCGACCAGCGCAAATTCCTGGAAGATGAAGCCGGTATCGGGCCGTGCTGCCACTGGCGGCGGGGCGTCAGGCACAAGGCGTCTGCCCAGGACGGCCGCACAACCGGTCCATCCCTGAAGTCGTCCGTCGAGGATCGCGAGCAGCGTCGTCTTGCCGGCACCTGAAGGACCGAGCAGCACGACAGCTTCGCCCGGCTTTACGGTCAGGCTGACGCCGTTGAGCGCCGGCAACTCCGCGCCGGGATGCACGAAGCCGAGTTTGTCGAGTTCGACCACGCAGCTCACGATAGCAGCCCGGCCTCCCGCGCCATGTCGCGGACCCCCTCGAACGCCTGTGGGTCGGCGGGCACGTAGCCGTCCGGACCGTAGAGATGCTGCAGCTTGTCCCGGTGTGCGGGTTCATTCAGGCGCATCATGGTCTCGACGAAGCGCGCGCGGAGATCCGCGTCGAGGCCGGGCCGCGCGATGACGACATGACTGGGGATTTCTGGGCTCTCGGCAATCCAGGTGACCTGCGGCTGTTGCTGCGGCGTGAGCAGAAGATCGGCATACTGGCTTGCCCCTGCGGCAGCGACGAGACCCTGCGCCATCGCCTGCATCGCCTGTTGATAGCCGCCGGCGAAGAAAACGCGCCCGAAGAAGGCGTCGGCCTCTTCGATATCGGCAATCAGCCCCGCGCGTTTGAATTCGGCCAGAGGATAGAGATAGCCCGATTCCGAGATTGGATCGGCAAAAGCGATGTCGCGGTCTTTCAGATCGGCGAGCGACGTGATCCCGCTGTCGCGTCGCACGAAAATGCGCCCGGTATAGTAGGGTTTCCCCCGGTAAACCTCGGACAGAAGCGGTACCGCGCCGATCTCGGCCTCGGCCAGTACAAAGGGCAGCGCCCCCATGAAGGAAATGTCCGCGTCACCGTTGCGCAACGCTTCCACGGCCCCCGCATGGTCAATGGTCACGAAGCCCTCGACCGGAACCCCCAACTCCTGCGACAGCCAGCCGGTGATGGCCTCGATGTCGCCCAGCAGCTTGTCGGGGTTCTCCTGCGGAATGAAGGCCAGCCGCAGCGGGCTCGCCTGGGCCGGTACTGGCCGCGCGCTGGCGACAAAGAGCGCGCCCACCCCGGTGGTCAGCAGGGTGCGTCGCGTGAGTGGTGCTGTCATCAGTAGACCCTTTCGTCGATTGCTTCGGCCTCGGCCTTGAAACTGGCCCAATGTGCTTCGGCAGCCGCCCAGTCGTCTGTTTTGACGGCCTCGCCCACGTCGACAAGCAGGCGTGCCAGGCGGTAGATTTCCTGCCGGGCGCTTTGGTTCGACATGGTGCCGGCATCAGCCGCGAGCTCGGCGGCCACTGTATCGGTCAACAGCAGCGTGTGCCGGCGGTCCCGCTCCGGCAGCAGCGTGTCGAGCGTGGAGGCGAAGGTGGTGAGTTCCTCGAAAGCCAGCCGGAACGGTGTGTTGCGCTCTCCAAACTCCTCGTAGGGCTCGTCCGCGCCACCCACGGTTTCGAGATACGCGGTGAGGTCCGAGCGTTCCCGTTCGCTCAGTCCAAGGGACTTGGTGTCGTCGAACCAATTCACCACGCTGGCCAGCGTCGGCAGTGCCCCGTCGTGGAAATAGGGCGCGGTATAGGCCGTGCCCAGAAGGGTCGGCGTGTCAAACGCGCCCGCCCGCGCGCCGTCGTAGCCCGATCTGGCCGACCCGATATCATGCGCCCGGCGATCCAGGAAGTTTGCCGAAGGGATGTGGCAACTTGCGCAGGACTTGTCGCCCAGCCCGGCCATTGGCCGGTTGAAAATCTCTTCGCCGCGGCGGGCGGCCTCGGGCGCGGCCTCGGTCAGCGCGCCTTCGGACGTGACCATCCTGTTAGGCAGGAAATCGAACTCGAGCATGTAGGCGACAAGTGCGTCCAGCATGAAAGGCGTCGGCTCGGCACCGCCGAACTCGTTGACAATGACGTTGCGGCTGAAATCGCGCAGCGATGCGAACCGGCCGTCGCGGCCATATGGACCGGTGAAGCGCAGGCCGCGCAGGCTGGGAATATCCAGTGAATCGTCGCGCCGGTCGTTGAACATCGGGTTGAAGAAGGCGCCATCCACATCCGCCGCGCCGGGCTGGTGGCTGACGCCCGGGATGAAGAAGCGCTGGTTGATGTCCGACCGGTTGTGGCAGGTGGAACAGGTGATGCCGGCGCTGAGGGCCGGTTCGCCGAAGATCTCCGGGCTGTCGAATAGCATGTCGCCATAGGCAACCATCGGCAGATCTTTTTCGTCGATTCCCTGCTCCTCGAAGTTCAGTACCAGGCGCGGCAGCGGGTCCTGGTCGAAAATGTCCGAGCCGGGCGGCAGCGCCGCCGGGATGTCCGGTGCCGTACCGGCGGCCACGAGGGTTTCTGGCGCCGCCGACAGTCTGGCGCGGCGATCAAAATCGTCGGGCAGGTAGTTAGCCGCGAGATAGTCCCGAATGACCTTGCTGGCGGACATCATGCGTGCCTCGTCGCGCGGGGCCACTCCTGCGCCCAACATCCCACTGGAGCCGGTTGCGCTGGACAGCTCCAGCCAGGCCAGCCCGATTTTGCGCGCCGCCTCCGGGTCGGTGGCCCGCACATGGTCGGCAAAGGCGCGGTAAAGTTCCTGCGCCTCCGACACTGCGGCCTGCGCGGCGCTCGGAGATGTCGCCGCCAGTGCCCGATCAAGCTCTTCGCCAATGCGGCTGGCCAGAAGCCGGGTGCTGGCGGCGAATAGGGCCTGCCGGTCCTGGTCGGCGATCGCGGCCGCCACGGCCTCGGTGCTCAACACTCTGTCCTCAGCGATGCGGTCGAAGGCGCCCTCGCGGAACTCCCCGCCGGGATAGGGTTCGCTCCAGGCGTCCGCGATCTTCTCCCAGGGCACCGGGGCAAGATTGCCGTAATGCAGCGTCAGCCGGTAGGCGGCCGCTTCCGGCAGCCAGGGCGCCTCTTTCGCCGGGGTCGCCAGTGCGGCGCCGCTGGCGAGCACTGTGGCAGCACTTACGATAATGCATGTCATTCGCAATTTGGATGAGAACGTCGCTTGCATAATGCTGGAATCGCCTTTCCGATTGAGATGCTCTTAAGTTAGCCTTGGCTAAATTTAATAGCACGAGCCAACATATTGTCAATCCGCGTGATTTGTTTCAATCTATGTCCATGGACAATTCTCACGACAGATCTGGGGGCCGTGACGTCACCTTGGCGCCCGCTGATGAACGCGCTGCGGCTGATCGGGCCGACGCGTTTGCCTCGGTAAGGAACGCACATGAAAGCGAGATGGCCGAGGATTACGTCGAGTTGATCGCCGAGCTTGTCGACAGCAATGGCGAGGCGAGGCCTGTGGATTTGGCCGAACGGCTTGGTGTCAAGCCCCCCACGGTGACCAAGAACATATCCCGGCTCGTGCGGAACGGGCTCGTGCGCCGCGAGCGATACCGCTCAATATTTTTGACTGAGAAAGGCGTGGCGCTTGCGGACGCGTGCCGTCGCCGCCACCGAATTGTCGTCGCGACGCTGATTGCGCTTGGCGTAGATTCAGAGACGGCCGAGCGCGATGCCGAGGGCATTGAGCATCATGTCAGCGACGAAACGCTTGTAGCGTTCGAGCAGTTCGTCACGTCTCGCGGCTAAACTCTCCAGTGGCATGAAGCAGACATCCGATTGGCCAGGTAGCAAGGTCGGCAAAGGGCCGGTCGCGACTGACTGGCCGCCCACGGTTCGCAATTTTAAATGGTCTGCGTCCTACGCACCGATGCCCTTCAGCCTTCGTCTGTGCAAGCAAGGAGGCACCAAAAAGCAGACTCGGAATCTCTGTCACGTGGCGAACACTGGCCACGATTTTCCACATTACGCCACGCATATCTATGCCTAGTGGTTGCCAGGTAGTTGCCACGGCATAAAACACAGAACGAGCAAAGCCGCCAATCTGCGCATAAGCTACTGTAATCTATGGAGTTCAGTGGTGAGCCGTGCAGGATTCGAACCTGCGACCCACTGATTAAAAGTCAGTTGCTCTACCAACTGAGCTAACGGCCCACTCAAGCGCGGTGTCTAGAAAGAGGTGCGCGGGGGGTCAACCCCGAAAACGCGGCCCGTGCGCGGTCGGTGCTGGAAATCCGCTCGCCGCACGCGTATATGCGCGCGCATGGACGATGCGCGCGATACCGGGCTGCCCTTCATGAAGATGCACGGGCTGGGAAACGACTTCGTCGTGCTCGACGCGCGCGCGCGCGCCATCGTCCTGTCGCCAGCGCTGGTCGCCGCGATCGCCGACCGGCGGCGCGGCATCGGCTTCGATCAGCTCGCGGTGATCGCGGCGGGCGAGAGCGGTGCCGACGCTCATCTCACCTTCTTCAATGCCGACGGCTCGACCTCTGCCGCCTGTGGCAACGCCACCCGCTGCATCGCGCGTCACCTGATGGACGAGACCGGCAAGACGGCGCTGACCCTGACCACCGCGCGCGGCAGCCTGAGCGCGGTGGACGCAGGCGACGGCCTCACCTCGGTCAACATGGGGCAGCCGCAGTTCGACTGGCAGGACATCCCGCTCGCCGAGGCAATGGAGACGCTGGAGCTGCCCATCGAGGGCGGGCCAACGGCAACCGGCATGGGCAACCCGCACTGCACCTTTTTCGTCGAGGATGCAGAGGCCGTGCCGCTGGACCGGTTCGGCCCGCGCTATGAGCATCATCCCCTCTACCCCGAGCGCACCAATGTGCAGGTGGCGAGCCTCGTCGGCCCCGACCATATCCGCGTGCGGGTCTGGGAGCGGGGCGTGGGGCTTACGCTGGCCTCCGGCTCGTCGTCCTGCGCCGTGGCGGTGGCGGCGGCGCGGCGCGGCCTGACGGGCCGCAAGGTGCGCATCACACTGGACGGCGGCAGCCTCGAGATCGACTGGCGCGAGGATGGCGTGTGGATGACCGGCGAGACGATGCATGTCGCCTCCGGCGTGCTGACACCCGCATTCCTCGCGGGGCTGTCATGAGCACGCCGCGCTTTGCCACCCTTGGCTGCCGCCTCAACGCCTACGAAACCGAGGCGATGAAAGACCTCGCCGGGCAGGTGGGGCTGGAAAATGCCGTCGTCGTCAATACCTGCGCCGTGACGTCCGAGGCCGTGCGCAAGGCGCGGCAGGAAATCCGCCGCCTGCGCCGCGAGAACCCGGGTGCCCGTCTCATCGTCACCGGCTGTGCCGCACAGACCGAGCCCGAAACCTTTGCCGCAATGGCGGAGGTCGACGCCGTCATCGGCAATACCGAGAAGATGCAGCCCGATACCTGGGGCCGCCTCGCCGCCGATTTCATCGGGGATAGCGAGCGTGTGCAGGTCAACGACATCATGTCGGTGACCGAGACCGCGGGCCACCTGATCGACGGCTTCGGCACCCGTTCCCGCGCCTATGTGCAGGTGCAGAACGGCTGCGATCACCGCTGCACCTTCTGCATCATCCCTTACGGCCGGGGCAATTCGCGCTCTGTGCCCGCGGGCGTCGTCGTCGATCAGATCAAGCGGCTGGTTGGCGCTGGCTATAACGAGGTGGTGCTGACCGGCGTGGACCTGACAAGCTGGGGCGCGGACCTGCCGGGGCAGCCCAAGCTCGGCGATCTGGTGATGCGCATCCTGAAGCTGGTGCCCGACCTGCCACGCCTGCGCATCTCCTCGATTGATTCCATAGAGGTGGACGACAACCTCATGCAGGCCATCGCCGCCGAGCCGCGCCTGATGCCGCATCTGCACCTGAGCCTGCAGCATGGCGACGACCTGATCCTCAAGCGGATGAAGCGGCGGCACCTGCGCGATGACGCGATCCGATTTGCCGAAGAGGCACGCCGCCTGCGCCCCGACATGACCTTCGGCGCCGATATCATCGCCGGTTTTCCGACCGAGACCGAGGCCGCGTTCGAAAACTCGCTGCGGCTGGTCGAGGAGTGTCACCTCACCTGGCTGCACGTGTTCCCGTATTCACCGCGCCCCGGCACCCCCGCCGCACGGATGCCGCAGGTTCATGGTGCCACGATCAAGGCGCGCGCGGCGCGGCTGCGCGCAGCGGGCGCGGCGCGCGTGGCGACACATCTCGCCGCGCAACAGGGACGCGCGCACCGTGTCCTGATGGAGCATCCCCGCATGGGCCGGACCGAGCAATTCACCGAGGTTGCCTTCGACAGCGACCGCCCCGAGGGCGCGATCGTCGCCGCCACCGTGACCGGCCATACCGGCACGCAGCTCACCGCTACCTGAAAGCCACGTCGCGATGCACCCCAACCCCGCCTTTCGCAAGGCCGACAAGGCCCTGAACATCGCCTTTGCCCGCGACCAGGGCTTCGGCCTCCTGGCCGTGACCACCGACGATGCGCCGCTCGTCAGCCACATCCCGTTTCTGCTTTCGGAGGACGGCACGCGGGCCGAGTTCCATCTCGTGCGCTCGAACCCGATCGCGCGGCTTATCGCGACACCCCATCGTGCCCGGCTCGCGGTGCAGGGACCACACTCCTATGTCTCGCCCGATTGGTATGGCGTGGACGATCAGGTGCCCACGTGGAACTATGTCGCCGTGCACCTTGTGGGCGACATCACCTTGCAGCCGCAGGAGCGGATGCGCGACCTGCTCGACCGGCAGTCGGCGCAGTTCGAGGCGCGGCTCGCGCCCAAGCCGGAATGGCGGGCGGACAAGATGACACGAGAGGTGCTTGACCGGATGATGCGCCAGATCGTGCCCTGCGAGATGCGAATCGACGAGATCGCAGGCACTTGGAAGCTGGGCCAGAACAAGCCCGACGACGTGCGCCTGCGCGCCGCCGACCCGCTGGAGGCGGCAGGGCTGGGACAGGAGGTGGCAACGCTCGCCCGGCTGATGCGCGCGCCCCCGTCGTGAGGCGGCCACCCGGTTCAACATGACGCGTCAGCCGATCCCCGAAGAGTCCTGCGCCCCGCCCTGGAGGCGCCCTTCCAGCGACGCCGCCAGCAGCGTACGCGCATACTCGGTACGCGGTTCGGTAAAGAGCGCCTCGGCTGTGCCCGCCTCGACCACGTCGCCCTCCTTCATCACCAGCACCCGGTGGCTCATCGCGCGCACCACCGCGAGATCGTGACTGATGAACAGGTAGGCCAGCCCGTATTTCACCTGAAGATCGCGCAGCAGGTCCACGATCTGCACCTGCACCGTCATGTCAAGCGCACTGGTCGGTTCGTCCAACACCACCAGTTTCGGCCGCAGGATCATGGCCCGCGCGATCGCGATCCTTTGGCGCTGCCCGCCAGAGAACTCGTGCGGGTAGCGGTCCATCGCCACCGGGTCGAGCCCCACCTCCACCATCACCTCGGCCACCAGATCCCGCTCTGGCCGTCCGCCGGGGTTGCCGTGCACGCCCAGCCCCTCGGCGATGATCTGCGCGCAGCTCATCCGCGGGCTGAGGCTGCCGAACGGGTCCTGGAACACGATCTGCATCTCGGCCCGGCGTTTGCGCAATTGCTTCGTGGACCAGCGATGCACGTCCTCGCCGGCAAAGCGGATGCCGCCTTCAGAGGCAATGAGTCGCATGATCGCCAGCGCGAGCGTGGTCTTGCCCGACCCCGATTCGCCCACGATCCCCAGCGTCTCGCCCGCGCGCACGCTTAGAGTGGCATCATTCACGGCCTTCACATGGCCCACCGTCCGCTTCAGAAACCCCTTCTGGATCGGGAACCAGACGCGCAGGCCCTCGGTTTCGGCCACCACCTGCGCGCCCTCGGGCACCGGCGCGGGCACGCCCACCGCCTGCGCGCCCAGCAGCTTGCGGGTATAGGGATGCTGCGGCGCGTCGAACACCTCGGCGAGCGTCCCCGCCTCGACGATCTCGCCATCCTTCATCACGCAGACCCGGTCGGCGATGCGCCGCACGATACCGAGGTCATGGGTGATGAACAGAAGGCCCATCCCCTCGTCGCGCTTGAGATTCGCCAGAAGCTCGAGAATCTGCGCCTGGATAGTCACGTCGAGCGCCGTGGTGGGTTCATCCGCGATCAGGATATCGGGCTTGTTGGCAAGCGCCATTGCGATCATCACGCGCTGCCGCTGCCCGCCCGACAATTGATGCGGATAGGCCCCCAGACGGCTCGCCGCCTCGCGGATACCGACCCGCTCCAGCAGATCCACGATGCGCTCCCGCGCCGCCTCGCCGGTCAGCCCCTGGTGCAACTCCAGGCTCTCGCGCAACTGTTTCTCCAGCGTGTGCAGGGGGTTGAGGCTGGTCATCGGCTCCTGGAAGATGAAGCTGATATCGTTGCCGCGCACCTGCCGAAGGCGCCGCTCATCCGCGCCGATCATCTCCTGGCCATCATAGGTAACGCTGCCCGTCACCTCCGCCGATGACCCCAGGAGCGATACCGTGGACAGCGCGGTGACCGACTTGCCCGAGCCGCTCTCGCCCACGATCGCAACCGTCTCGCCCCGGTCCACCGAGAACGACACACCACGCACGGCGGGCACCACCTGCCCGTCCTGCCGGAACCCGACGCTCAGATTGCGAACCTCCAGCACGCTCATTGAAAGGTCTTTCTCGGATCGAACGCGTCGCGCACGCCCTCGAAGATGAAAACGAGCAGCGACAGCATTATTGCAAAGGCAAAGAACGCGGTGAACGCAAGCCACGGCGCCTGCAGGTTCTGCTTGGCCTGAAGCGTCAATTCACCAAGCGAGGGCGAGGACGACGGCAGCCCGAAGCCGAGGAAATCAAGCCCTGCCAAGAGCGAAATCGTCCCGGTGATGACAAAGGGCAGCATCGTCAGTGTCGCCACCATCGCGTTGGGCAGCATGTGGCGGAACATGATGGTGATGTTGCCCACCCCCAGCGCCTTGGCCGCGCGCACGTATTCGAGGTTGCGCGCGCGCAGGAACTCGGCGCGCACCACGCCGACCAGCGCCATCCAGCCGAACAGCACGGTGATGACCACCAATAGCCAGAAACTTCGCGGCAGGATCGCGAACAGGATGATGATGACGTATAGCTGCGGCGTGGAGGCCCATATCTCGATGATGCGCTGAAAGAACAGATCGGTCTTGCCCCCGAAATACCCCTGCACCGCTCCGGCAAAGATGCCGATGACCGAGGACAGGAAAGTCACGATCAGCGTGAACATCACGGACAACCTGAAGCCATAGAGCACCCGCGCCAGCACGTCGCGCTTGGTGTCGTCGGTGCCCAGCCAGTTCTGCTCGTTGGGCGGCAGCGGCGCAGCGCCGTCGCGATCCACGATCGTATCGTAGCTATAGGGGATGGGCGGCCAGATCGACCAACCCTTTACGATCTCATCACCGCCGACAACGCCATCCTGCGCGTCCGCCATCACGCCCTCCGGGTCGTCGAAACAGGTATCGAGCCCGCCGCTCGCGATCAGGCACTGCACCTCCGGGTCACGATAGATCGCCTCGGTCCGAAAATCGCCGCCGAATGCCGTCTCGGGATAGAAACGAAAGATCGGCATGTAATACTCGCCGCGATACTGCACGAGAATCGGTTTGTCATTGGCCACGAACTCGGCACAGAGGGTGATCGCGAAGATCACCGAAAAGATCACCAGCGACCAGAACGCACGCCCGTTGCGCCGGAAATTCCGCCAGCGGCGCTGGTTGAGCGGCGACAGCCGGATCACCGTGCCCCTCCTTCATCTTGCCGGAAATATTCCGGGGGAGTCGCGCCAAAGGCGCGGCGGGGGCAGCGCCCCCATGATGCGCCACCCATCCTCAGCCCTCCCGCTTCTCGAAGTCGATGCGCGGGTCGACCAGCACATACATCAGGTCGCTCAGCAGGCCCACCAGAAGTCCGATGAGACCAAACAGGAACAGCGTGCCGAACATCACCGGGTAGTCGCGCCCCACCGCCGCCTCGAACCCGAGCCGCCCCAGCCCGTCGAGGCTAAAGATCGTCTCGATCAGCACCGATCCACCAAAGAAAACGCCGATGAACACGGCCGGGAACCCCGCGATCACGATCAGCATGGCGTTGCGGAACACGTGGCCATAGAGCACGCGTTTCTCGCTCAGCCCCTTGGCCCGTGCGGTCATGACGTAGTGTTTCTTGATCTCGTCGAGAAAGCTGTTCTTGGTCAGCAGGGTCAGCGTGGCAAAGGCCGAAATGGTCGAGGCAAGAACCGGTAGGAAGATGTGCCACAGGTAATCGACGATCTTGCCGAAGATACTCAGCTGTTCGAAATTGTCCGAGGTCAGGCCCCTGAGCGGGAAGAGTTGGAAATAGCTGCCCCCGGCAAACAACACCAGCAGCATGATCGCGAACAGGAAGGCCGGGATCGCGTAGGCCACGATGATGACGCCGGAGGTCCAGGTGTCGAACCGCGACCCGTCCCGCACCGCCTTGGCCACGCCCAGCGGGATCGACACGATATAGGCGATCAGGGTGGACCATAGCCCCAGCGAGATCGACACCGGCATCTTCTCGAGCACGAGGTCGAGCACCTCCATCTTGCGAAAATAGCTCTCGCCGAAATCGAAACGCATGTAGTTCCACATCATGTTGAAGAACCGCTCCAGCGGCGGCTTGTCGAGGCCGAACTGTTCCTCGAGCTCGGCGATCAACTCGGGCGGCAGGCCGCGCGCGCCCAGATACTGGTCGTTGCCCCCGCCCGACAGGTCCTGCCCGGTATCGCTCCCTGACCCGGCGAAGCTCTCGAAAACGTCGCCCTGCCCCTGCATCTGCGCGATCATCTGTTCGACCGGGCCGCCGGGGACGAACTGCACCAGCGCGAAGTTGATCACCATGATGCCGAAAAGCGTCGGCACGATCAGCAACAGCCGCCGCAGGATATAGGCCCCCATCTCAGACGGCCCCCATGGCAACAACCGGCATCAAAGCGCGCCCGCGGCCCGCAGCGCTGCGGCCTTTTCCTCGTCATACCACCAGAAATCGAGCACACCGGTGGCGTAATCCGGCAACGGGTCGGGATGGGCATACTGATCCCAGTAGGCGACCCAGTTCTTGTCGAGATACCATGTCGGGATCATGAAGAACTCGTAGCGCAAGGCCCGGTCGAGCGCCATCAGCGCCACGTCCTGCTCTTCCTTTGAGGTCGATTCGAGCGCCTCGTCGATCAGTGCATCCACCAGCGGGCTGGCCAGCCCTGCCGGGTTGAACAGGCTGAATTCCGCCTCGCGCGAGCCATAACGCTGATGCAGGCCGGTACCTGCCTCAAGGAAGGGGATATAGCTGTCAAAGACGATGTCATAGTCCCGGTCGCGCTCGCGGGCGGTGTATTGCGCGGCGTCGATCTTGTCGAAGCGCGCATCGACCCCCATGAGTTGCAGGTTCGAAACGAAGCTTTCGACCACCGCCGACATGGTGGCCGAGCCCGAGGCCGAGATCGGGATCTCGATGCTGAGCAATTCGCCCGTCGCATTGCGCCGCTTGCCATCGTCGCCCACTGGCCAACCCGCCTCGTCCAGGAGCCGCATCGCGCGGCGCAGGTTGCGCCGATCGTTAAGCCGGTCGGGATCGGAGGAATGCGCCCGAACCGCCGGTTCGGTCAGCATTTCCTGCGGCACCAGATCGCCCAGCGACTCCAGCAATTGCCGTTCGGCCCCCTCCGGCACGCCCTCGGCCTGCAAATGCGTGTCCTGCACAAAGGAATGCCGCTGCTTGAACAGACCATATTGCAGCGACTGGTTGGTCCATTCGAAATTGTAGCCCAGCGCGATGGCGCGGCGCACGCGCTTGTCCTTGAGCACCTCGCGCCCGAGGTTGAAGACGAAGCCCGCAGGCGTCGGCGGCAGCCCGTCGGGCAATTCGGCCTTGACGACATGGCCTTTCCTGACGGCCGGAAAATCGTAACCGGTGGCCCATGTCTTGGAATTTCCCTCGGGGCGGAAGGTGTAGATGCCCGCCTTGAACGCCTCGAAAGCGGCGTTGTCGTCGGCGAAATACTCGATACGGATACGGTCGAAATTGTGACGGCCCTTGTTGATCGGCAGATGCCAGCCCCAGTAATCGGGATTGCGCGCATAGACGATGTTGCGGTTTACCTCATAGCTCTCGACCTGGTAGGGGCCCGAGCCCGGCGCGGCCTCCAGCCGCGGCTCGTCCAGGCGCGCGCCCGTCTCCTCGTACCAGGTGCGCGGAAAGACCGGCGTGCCGCCCACCTGGTCGATGAGCGAGCGCCGCGAAATGCCCTCGGCGAACTCGAACCTCACCGTGTGATCGTCGAGCGCCTCGGCCCCCGGCACCCGCCGCCGCACCGCTTCGGCGTAAGAGCGCAGGCCCTGGTCGAGAAACAGGTTGTGCGAGAACACAACGTCATGCGCCGTCACCGGTGTGCCATCGGCAAAGCGCGCCTCGGGACGCATGTGAAAGATGACCCATGTCTTGCCGCGGTCGTATTCGAGGCTCTCGGCCAGCAGGCCATAGCCCTCGTTGTAACGATCCCCGGGCAGCGGTTCGCCGGTGGCCTCGGACCCGCCCAGCAGGCTTTCGTAGACCATCCAGGACAGCCGCCCGGCGCGACCCTTGCGTGAATACGGGTTCATCGAATCGAACGTGCCAGGGGCGTAGAGCGAAATCTCGCCTCCCTTGGGCGCGTCGGGGTTCACATAGTCGAAATGCGGGTAATCGGCTGGGTATTTCAGGTTGCCGAAGAAGGAATAGCCATGCGCGCGGATGATCTCTTCCTCGGCCGCGCGCGCCCGTCCTGGGCCGGTCAAATGCAGGGCACTCCCGGCCATCAACGCCCCGAGCCCCTTCAGGGCAAGGCGGCGACTGATCGGCGCGCCTGCGCGCGGCGGCATGATGTTCATGGTGTCCTCCTGTCGGTCCGCGCCGTTTCCCGCGCGTTTCAACGGCAAGCTAGGGGCCAGCCGCGCCGTGTTCAAGCGCAGAAGGGGCGCGCACATGCAAAGGGCCGCCGCCCTGCCGGGCGGCGGCCCCGAATTCCAGGCACCCTGCCTCAGTTCGAGACGCTTTGAAGATAGCCGATCACATTGGCGCGGTCCTGTTCGTCCTTGAGGCCCGGATAGCCCATCCGGTTCCCCGGTGCGAACTCGCGCGGGTTCTCCAGCCATGCGCTCAGCTTTTCCACGGTCCAGTCGCCCTCGAGCCCCTTGAGCGTGTCGGAATAGCTGAACCCTTCGACACTGGCGATGTCCCGGTTCACGACATCGAAGAGGTGCGGGCCGACCTTGTTCTTGCCGTCCTCGACCGCATGACAGGCGGCGCAGCGGCGATAGACCTTCTCACCTGCGGCAACATCCGCGGAGGCGACCATCGCGGCAAAGCCGCTTTCGCCACCGGTTTTCTCGGTGGCAGCTTCTTCGGCAGCGGCCTCTTCGGTAGCGGCCTCCTCGGCAGGTGCTTCCTCCGCAGGTGCCTCTTCGGCAGCAGCCTCATCAGCAGGCACTTCCTCCGCAGGTGCCTCTTCGGCGGCGGCCTCCTCGGTCGGGGCTTCGATCGCAATATCGTCGCTACCATCGACCCCGTCGAGATACGCGATCACGTTGGCGCGATCTTCGGGCTTGCCCAGCCCGGCAAAGCCCATGCTCGTCCCGGGCGCGTAACCAGCGGGGTTCTCGAGAAAGGCAAAGAGGTTCTCTGCGGTCCAGACATCCGCAGCCTCGCTCAGCGCGCCAGAATAGCCGAACCCGTCAACGCTCCCCACATCGCGACTAACCACATCATACAGATGCGGGCCGACACCGTTGGCGCCATCCTCGACCTGGTGGCAGGCCTTGCACTTGTTGAAAACGCGCTCGCCCTTGCCGGCATCGGCCTCCGCAAACAGCGCCGCGAGATCGGGGCCCTCGTCCACGGGCTCTTCGCTGGCACCCTCGTCGCCGGTATCAATGACGTAGCCCTGCGCGTGATCCTCGCCATGGCCGCCCCCCATCGAATAAATGCTCTCGGCTGCCCAGCCTCCCAGCAAGAAGACCAGAAGGGAGCCGCAAATCGCACCCGTGGCCTTTGTAAGTGTCATCGTGTCGAACATTGGCTCGCTTCCGTTAGATCTGTCGCTTGCGCGGGTATCTATCCGCTTCCCCTACCGCTTCGCAAGGTATAGTTTCCGCGACCAAACGCCCGACAGGGGCTTCAGGAGGGACAGGTTTTCACGATGACCGACCGCATTGCCTTTCAGGGGGAGCCTGGTGCGTATTCGCATCAGGCCTGCCATGAGACCTATCCCGACATGGAGGTGCTGCCCTGCCGCACCTTCGAGGACACGATCGCGGCGGTGCGCGAGGGCACAGCACGCCTGGCGATGGTCCCGGTGGAAAATTCCACATTCGGGCGCGTGGCCGATATCCATCACCTGTTGCCCGAGTCCGGGCTGCACATCGTCGGCGAGGCCTTCGTGCGGGTGCACATCAACCTGCTCGCGCTGCCCGGCGTGCGGCTCGACCAGATCGAGAGCGCGATGAGCCATACCGTGCTTCTCGGCCAGTGCCGAGGCTTTCTCGAACGCCACGGCATCCATCGCGTGACCGGCGCCGACACCGCCGGATCAGCCCGGCAGGTCGCCGAGGAGGGCCGCCCGGAACTGGCAGCGCTGGCCAGCGAACTGGCGGGCCAGATTTACGGACTCGACGTGATCGCCCAGCACATCGAGGATCAGGACACCAACACCACGCGCTTTCTGGTTATGGCGCGCGAACCCGATTTCTCGCCACGCGGCGAGGACGGGATGATGACGACCTTCGTCTTTCAGGTGCGCAACCTTCCCGCCGCGCTCTACAAGGCGCTTGGCGGGTTCGCCACCAATGGCGTGAACATGACCAAGCTGGAAAGCTACATGATCAACGGGTCGTTCACGGCGACACAGTTCTACGCTGATATCGAGGGGCACCCGGACGATCCCGCCGTGGCCCGCGCGCTGGATGAGCTGGATTATTTCACCTCCGACATCACCATCCTCGGCGTCTATCCCGCCGATCCGCGGCGGCACGACGGCGTCTGATTCCAGACGCACGAAACCCGGCACCGGGCCGGGTTTCGCAACTCTTGAGGGATGGCGTCACACCAGATGCGACGCCCGGCAGCGGACAAAATAGATGATGCCACCCAGAAGTGCCCCGATCACCCAGGCATAGCCCGAAAGCTGGCCAAGCGCAGGCACCCAGACCGTCGCCACCGAAAACACTGCCGCAATGGCAAAGGCGAAGAGCGCATTGCGGTTCCAGCCGCCGGTGTAGTGGTAGGTGCCGCCTTCCATATTATAGAGATCGTCGCGCTTCAGCGCCTCCTTGCGCAGCAGGTAGTAATCCACGATCATGATGCCGTAGATCGGGGCCAGCGTCGCGCCGAGCGTGTTGACGAAACCGCTGATGCCGAACTCGCTGATAAAACTGGTCCAGAACCCGCCGATCACGAGGGCAAAAACCGACGTGATGAGACCCGCCTTGCGAAACCCGATCTTCGACGGCGCAAGGCTCGCGATTCCGTTCACCGCCGGGATGAAATTGGCCACCAGGTTGATACCCACCGTCGCCGCGAAGAAGGTGATCGCGGCGATAACGCCCAAAAGCACGCTGTCGGTGCGCCCGACGATCTCGGTCGGGTTGATGATCGCCTCGCCGTAAACCACCGCTGCCCCCGCCGTGGTCAGCAGCGCCAGCGCCGAGAACAGGATCATGTTGAACGGCAGCCCCACGAGGTTGCCCACCACCATCGCGCGCTTGTCACGGGCATAGCGCGAGAAGTCGCTGAAGTTGATCATCACGGCCGCGAAATAGGCCACCATAGTGCCGATGATCGCGATGAAGCCGTTGAATTCCGTGGCCCAGGTCGCCTCTGGATTGGCAAAGATCGTCTGCGCCTGCGACAGAAGCTGGCCGTCGGATTTCACCCACAACACCGCCAGAAGGCCCATCATCACCAGGTAGACGAAAGGCCCGGCAATGTTGAGAAAGGTCTCGACCCAGTTCATTCCGCGCCAGAAAATGACAATGTGAAACGCCCAGACCAGCACGAACGAGAGCCAGTCGATGCCCGTCAGGCCCAGCACTTCGGCCCCGCCGGTGACGCCCGTCACGGACCGTATCAGCAGCGCCAGCGCGGTCGAGGCGAAATAGACCTGCACGCCGTACCAGAACACCGCCACCGTAGAGCGTAGCACCGCCGGAAGCATCGCCCCCGCCGTGCCCATGCTGGCGCGCGCGAAGACCGGATAGGGAATACCGTATTTCTCGCCCGCGGCGCCCGAGAGGTTGACGAGGAACATCACGAAAAGCCCCGCGCAGATGAGCGCGGCAAAGGCGGTCCAGCCGCTCACCCCGTAGGAGATGAACAGCGACGCCACCAGCGAATAGCCAAATAGCGATTGGATATCGTTCGCCCAGACGTTGAAAATGGCGAACCAGCTCCAGGTTTTGTCCTCTGGCGCCACGGGATCGAGCGTGTCGTCGGCCCCCTGTGCCACCTGTCCGTCGAGTGTCATGGTCTGCATGTCTTAACTCCCTGATAAGGCCGCGCGCGGCGATGTGGATGGCTGTGTCCTTTGGAATCCCGCCGTGATCGCACCTGTTATATTGCATCTGAAATGTTAGATGTTATGTTAGCAATTGATAATATGTGAATCGCGAAAGGACTTTCAAAACTTGCAAGACAATGACGTCGCCACCTTCGAGTCCTCGCCGCGCGGGACCGCGGCAGAGGGCCTGACCGAGCGGGCCCACCAGGCCCTGCTCGCGCGGTTGCGTGATGGGCGACTGTCGAGTGGCAGCTTCCTGTCCATGCCGATGCTGGTCGAAGAGCTCGGCCTGCCGATGGCCGCCACGCGCGAGGCCGTCAAGCGTGCCGAGGCGAGCGGACTGCTCACCATCCTGCCCAAGCGCGGGATCACGGTGATGGATGCCGGGCCCGAGACGACGCGCGAATGCCTGGAGTTGCGCGCCATGTTCGATTGCGAGGGCGCGCGGCGCATCATCGAGACTGGCGCCCCCTTCCCTCTCGCCGCGCTGCGCACGGCGCATGAGCACCTGCGCGACGAGGCGGCGGCAGCGATGACCGCCGATCTGCCGGGGCGCGCGATCCGCACCGACCTGTCACTGCACGACGCGCTGGCCGCCGGGCTCGGCTCTGCCCTCGCCCGCAGGCTCTATGCCGAGAACCGTGACCGGATCGCGGTGATCCAGAACACGCGGCCCTTTCTCGCCGACCGGGTCGCCTCTGCCATGCGCGAGCATCTCGCGATCCTCGACGCGATCGACGCCGCCGACACGGCCCGCGCGGCGCACGAAATCCGCGAGCACCTGCGCCACACGCTGCGCTGGTGGGGTATCTATCCCGAGTGACCCGTCCGCTCAGGCGGTGCGCTTGTGGCGATTCTCGACGTCCATCGCGTATTCCGCGAGCCGCAGGTTAAACCGCTTGGACAGGTTGCCCTTCGCCAGCTTCATGGACTGGATCATCAGTCGACCCGCCAGGTTGCGCGGCGTAATGCCCAGATCAACGCTGAGCCGCGTGCGGGCGCGCGACAAAGAAACGAGTTCGACCCGCATCAGCGCTTCAACTGTGGCCGCCTCGGCCCCGAGAACGATCCCGTTTGGCGGATCGAGCTCGCATAGTCGCAGAGAAAGGTCGCGCATCCGTCCTCGCAGCTTGAACCGCGACTGCCATGTCATGCCGACACCCGGCTCCGCCATCGTATCGGTGCGCTGCACGTCCGCGCCGCGACGCATGGCCCCGCGCTCGAACCGCTTGAAATCCGTGATCTCGGCAAACACCTGATCGATCGGTGCCTCGATGTCTTCCCTGCCTTTGAACTGCATTCTCACCCTGCCCTTGACGCGCCTGCCGTTACCGTGCGCCGCGTGACAGTCTCGCTTCAATCGAGCCTGTCGGCAAGCCAGTTCTTGAGCAGGAAATGCGCCACCGCGCCCTCGCGGGCGGGCAACACCTGCGGGTGCTCTCCGGCAAAGGCGGCCAGCATTTCCTCGCGGCTCATCCAGCGCGCGTCCGCGATCTCGTAGGGGTCGATGGCAATCTCGCGGCTCAGGGCCTCTCCGCGACAGCCCAGCATCAGCGACGCCGGGAATGGCCACGGCTGGCTGGCAAGATAGTCCACCCGGCCCACGCGCACGCCCGCCTCCTCCCAGACCTCGCGGCGCACCGCGGCCTCGACCGTCTCGCCGGGTTCGATAAACCCCGCAAGCAGCGAATACATCCCCTCCGGCCAGCCGGGCGACCGCCCCATCAGCACGGCATTACCAAGGGTCACCAGCATGATCGCCACCGGGTCGGTGCGCGGAAAATGCTGCGCGCCGCAATCATCGCAGGCCCGCTGCCAGCCCGCCCGGATCATCCGGCTCTTCGCACCGCAACGGGCGCAATGGCGATGGCTTTCGTGCCAGCCGAAGATCGCCTTGGCGGTGGCCGCGATCTCGGCGTCGCGCGGCGAGAGCCGGGACATCACGCGGCGCAATTCGGCAAACACAGTGCCTTCGGGCAGGTCGGGATGCACCTGCTCCGTGGCGTCGAGAAAACTGTCGAGCTGTTCCGGATCGAGGCCCGGCGGCACCCATGCCGAGATGTCGAAGGCAAAGAGCGGCTCACCGCCGTCGTCGCGCCCAATCAGGATCGGCGGCACCTTGTAGCGCGCCAGCACCGGATGATCGCAGCGCATCGGCGCCAGCCCATCGCGCCCCTCGCCCGCCAGCAGCGGCTTGCCGCGCCACAGCACCGCAGCCTGCGCACGGCCAGCCGCCAACGCCGCGTCGAGCGTGGCGCTGTCCCCGCGCAGATCATCCGCCCGATCAAACCCCGAGCCGCCGAATGTCACATCTTCCGCGCACCGCATCCCTGCCTCCTTCGCCCCGGCCCCTTACTGTCACCGGCAAGGGCCGGGGGGCAAGCCGGGAGATCACGCGTGCACACGAATCCGAGAAGATCAACGAATTCAATCTTTGCGGTATTGTGCCGCCATTTACACACCATAAGATAAAACAAGCATCATCCGTGCTACGCAGAGGCTCGGCACACCCGTTTATTCTTCCAACGAGACGTTCGCATTGTTCCAACCGCTCACAGCCCCCGACCCACAAATCCAGGGCCACCCCGAGACCACGCTGCGGATTCTCGCCACCTCGGACGTACACGGCCACCTCCTGCCATACGATTATTTCAATGGAAAAACGGATGCCGGACAAGGCCTCGTTCGGCTGGCGACACTCGTCCATCGGGCGCGGGCCGAGATGGGCGAGGACAATTGCCTATTGCTCGACAACGGCGATTTCCTGCAAGGCACGGCACTCACCGACCTGACCGCCCGGCCCGGACATGGCTGGCGCGGGCACCACCCCGTGGTCCGCGCCATGAACCACATGCACTATGACGCCGCGACGCTCGGCAATCACGAATTCAACTTCGGCATCGACTGGCTCGAAACCACCCTGACGCAGGCCCGGTTTCCGGTGATCTGCGCCAATGCCGTGCGCGCCCTCGGGGCCACGCCGCGGCACGACACCCCGTTCCTGCCACCCTTCACCATCCTGCACCGCACCCTGCAAGACCGCGACGGGAACGCGCGCAACCTGCGCATCGGGGTGATCGGCCTCACCCCACCGCAGGCCACCACTTGGGATCACGGCCATCTCACGGGGCGACTGGCGCTGCGCGACATGGTCGAGACCGCCCGCGCCTGGCTCCCCGC
This sequence comes from Roseovarius sp. B-10, assembly GCF_056859295.1. Taxonomy (NCBI): domain Bacteria; kingdom Pseudomonadati; phylum Pseudomonadota; class Alphaproteobacteria; order Rhodobacterales; family Roseobacteraceae; genus Roseovarius; species Roseovarius sp. B-10. The sequence goes on from NZ_JBSXOE010000020.1 coordinate 30,943, forward strand.
GATCCGGCGCGCCGGGGCCGACGTGGTGATCGCGCTCGCCCATACCGGGATCGACGCAGGGCCAGACCGGCCGATGATGGAGAACGCGGCGCTGGCGCTGGCGCGCCTGCCCGGCCTCGACGCGCTTATCGCCGGACACAGCCACCGCCGCTTTCCCGACCCCGGCCACCGGGGAACGCCCGGCGCCGATATCGGGGCCGGCACGCTGCACGGCACGCCTTGCGTCAAACCCGGATTTGCCGCCTCGCATCTCGGGATGATCGACCTGCACCTCGCGCACACCCGCGATGGCTGGCACGTCACCGGGCACCGCACCACACTGCACGCCGCCAGCACGGTCGCGCCCTGCCCTCAACTCGGGCGAAGCCTGGCGCGCGCCCATGCCCATACGCTGCGGTTGACTCGCCGCCCCCTCGGTGAAAGCCGCGCGCCGCTGCACAGTTATCTCGCGCTTGCGCGCGACGATCCCGGCCTCGCGCTTGTCAACGCCGCCCAGCGCGCCGCCCTCGTCGCCGCGCTCAAGGGCACCGCCCATGCCGGGCTACCGGTCCTGTCGGCCTCGGCTCCGTTCAAGACCGGCGGACGCGGCGGCCCGGGCCACTATACCGATATTCCCGCAGGCCCCTTGCGCCTGCGCCATCTCGCCGATCTCTACGGCTTTCCCAACACGCTTTGCGGCCTGTGTGTCACCGGGGCCATGCTGCGCGACTGGCTCGAACGCGCGGCGATCTGCTTCAACCGGATCTCGCCGGGGGTGGCAGATCAGCCGCTCCGGAATGCGAATGTCCCGGGCCATGTATTCGACGTGATCGACGGGCTTAGCTACACCATAGACCTCGCGGCGCCGGCGCGCTACGACCTCTCGGGCACGCTCATCGCCCCCGACGCGCGACGCATCCGCGACCTGACCCATGACGGTCGCCCGGTGCGCGACGCGGATCGCTTCGTCATCGCCACCAATTCCTACCGCGCATGGGGCGGCGGCCCATTCGAGGCAATGGCCGGGCACGCGCTCGTTCACAGCGCCGAGCGTCCCATCCGCGAGATCCTCGCTGGCCATGTCGCCGCGACCGGCGTTGTCGCGCCCGCGCCACGGAAAACGTGGCGCTTCGCCCCCATGCCGCCCAATACCTCGGTCCTGTTCGTCACCGGCCCGGGACTGCGCGCCTATCCTTCCGATATCGCCGCGCTCGGTGCCGAGGATATCGGAATGGATGACAGGGGTTTCCTGAACCTGCGCCTGCCGCTCGACAGCACGCACACCCTTGCGAATCCGCGCGCGCACGCCTATATCCGGGATCGAGAGGTTGGCGCGGGCAGGCACCTCGCCAACCCGGTCAGATCCGGAAGGAAGCAGCCGTAACGAGCCTCGCTTGGGTCGTTGTCAGCCTCTCACCCTTTTCCCTCAGCACCAGCCTTGGCCCAGGCCAACTGCGCCTCGGTCTCGACCGCGCAGGGCCGCACAGCGCGCAGCCGGGCCAAGGCCGCCCCCGGCGTCTCACCCGCCTCCACCATGAGCCGCAGCACCGCCATGCCCGAGCGCCCGCACCCGCCCCGGCAATGCACCAGTACCCGGCCGCCCCCGGCCAGCGCCGCCAACGCGTCGGCCCGCGCCCGCGTCCAGTTCCCCGCCTGTGCTGCGTCCGGCACACCGAAATCCGCGACCGGCACGCCGATCCAGCGCGCGCCCGATGCCTGTACATCGAACGCCAGTCCGCCCGCCCCCGCGGCAACCATCTCGGCCTCGGTTGTCAGCGAGATCACCAGCGCCGGGCGCCAGTCCCGCAGATGCGCCATATCGGCGCCATAGGCCCCGCCCGCACCCGGCACCGGCGCCAGCGCCAGCGTGCCGCCGCCCACGTGCAAGGCATGGATGACAAAGTCACTCATGGCACCCTCCCCCTCACCCGAGTTTCTGCAACCCACGGCGAAAAGCAAGGTGGACGCGTCCCCGGCCGGGCCTTACCCTGAGCCCGTCATCCGAATCCGGCAGGTGCCCCGCATGTCCCGATCCCCCGATACCGGCTACCAGGTCCTCGCACGGAAATACCGCCCCGAGACCTTTGCCGACCTCGTCGGGCAGGATGCGATGGTGCGCACGCTGAAAAACGCGTTCCAGGCCGACCGCATCGCGCAGGCCTTCATCATGACCGGCATCCGCGGCACCGGCAAGACGACCACGGCGCGCATCATTGCCAAGGGGATGAACTGCATCGGTCTGGATGGCAACGGCAGCCCGACGACCGACCCTTGCGGGCAATGCGAGCATTGCGTGGCGATCATGGAGGGGCGCCATGTCGACGTGCTCGAGATGGACGCGGCCAGCCGTACCGGCGTGGGCGACATCCGCGACATCATCGAGAGCGTGCATTACCGCGCCGCCTCGGCCCGCTACAAGATCTACATCATCGACGAGGTGCACATGCTCAGCACCTCGGCCTTCAACGCGCTGCTCAAGACGCTCGAGGAGCCGCCAGCGCATGTGAAATTCATTTTCGCCACCACCGAGATACGCAAGGTGCCGGTCACCGTGCTGTCGCGCTGCCAGCGGTTCGATCTGCGCCGGATCGAGCCCGAGGCGATGATCGGCCTGTTGCACCGGATCGCCGACACCGAAGATGCGCAGATCACCGACGAGGCGCTCGCCCTCATCACCCGCGCCGCAGAAGGCTCGGCCCGCGATGCCACCTCGCTGCTCGATCAGGCGATCAGCCACGGCGCGGGCGAAACGACCGCCGACCAGGTCCGCGCCATGCTGGGGCTGGCCGATCGGGGCCGGGTGCTCGACCTGTTCGACATGATCCTGCGCGGCGACGCGGCGGGCGCGCTGTCGGAACTCGGCGCGCAGTATGCCGAAGGGGCCGACCCGCTCGCCGTAATGCGCGACCTGTCAGAGATCACGCACTGGATTTCCGTGGTCAAGATCACACCGGACGCCGCCGACGACCCCACCATCGGCCCTGACGAGCGCGCCCGCGGGCAGGAGATGGCGGCAAAGCTGCCGATGCGTGTTCTCACCCGCATGTGGCAGATGCTCTTGAAGGCGCTCGACGAGGTGGCCGAGGCCCCGAACGCGATGATGGCGGCCGAGATGGCCGTGATCCGGCTCACCCACGTGGCCGACCTGCCCACGCCCGAGGATCTCGTACGCCGCCTGTCGGACGGCCCGACCCCGGCCCCGGGCGGTGGCGGCGGTGCACGCCCGCAGGCGCAGGGCCAGGGCGAACCAGCGCAGGGCACCCCGCTGCCCCACCCCACCCATGCCGCACCGCAAGGCCCGCGCGCGCACGGCGGCGGGCAGGTGACGGCCCGCGCGCCAGCGACGCAGGAGGCGCTTGCCGGATACCCCAGCTTCGAGCATGTGCTCGAGCTCATCCGCGCCCATCGCGACGCGAAGCTGCTGATCGAGGTCGAGGGCTGCCTGCGCCTCGCCGCCTATCGTCCCGGGCGGATCGAATTCACCCCCACCCCGGACGCACCCGCCGATCTCGCGCAGCGGCTTGGCAGCGCGCTGCAACGCTGGACCGGCGCACGCTGGGCGGTCAGCCTCACGAATTCCGCCACCACCCCCACCCTGCGCGAGGCCCGCGAGGCCGAGGAGAACGCGCTCCGAGAGGAGGCGCGCGACCACCCGCTGGTCAAGGCGGTGTTCGCGGCCTTCCCCGGCGCGAGCATCACCGGCATCCGCACCGCCGAGGAAATCACCACCGAGGCCGGCGCAGAGGCGTTGCCCGAGGTCGAGGACGAATGGGATCCGTTCGAAGAGGATTGACCTGACTGCTTGTCCGTGGCCTTTCGCGCACCGATATGGTTCAAGACGACTTCTATTACTCCGGCCCGCCCGCACGCGGGCCCCGATCCAGAGGAGATCACATCATGTTCAAGGGTTTGGGCCAGATGGGCGACATGGCCAAGATGATGAAGGCCGCGCAGGAAATGCAGGAGAAGATGGCCGCGCTGCAGGAAGAGATGCACGACATCATGGTCGAGGGCGAAAGCGGCGCGGGCCTCGTCAAGGCGACATGCACGGCCAAGGGCGAGCTGAAATCCCTCGACATCGACCCCTCGATCTTCAACGCCGATGACAAGGAAGTGGTCGAGGACCTGATCCTGGCCGCGATCAAGGATGCGCAATCCAAGGCCAGCGAGCGCGCACAAGAGGAGATGGGCAAGATCACCGAGGGCATGGGCCTGCCCAAGGACATGAAGCTGCCGTTCTGACACGCGATCTTCATCTTTCCGGCAATACTCTCGCGCGACAGGCACCCGCCATCGAAACGGATCCGACGATTGAGCAGCACCCGAGACATAGACGCCCTCATCGACATGATGGCACGCCTGCCCGGCCTCGGGCCGCGCTCGGCCCGGCGCGCGGTGCTGCACATGATCCGCAAGCGCACACTGTTGCTCACCCCGCTCGCCGACCTCATGCAGACCGTCGCCGCCACTGCGCGTGAATGCGCACGCTGCGGCAATATCGGCACCACCGAGATTTGCGACATCTGTGCCTCGCCGAAACGCGCGCAAGGTCAGATATGCGTGGTCGAGGACGTGGCCGACCTGTGGGCGATGGAGCGCGGGCAGGCGTTTCGCGGGCGCTATCATGTGCTGGGCGGCACGCTCTCCGCGCTCGATCAGGTGGGACCCGAGGCCCTGCGCATCCCGCAACTCGTGGCGCGCGTAGCCGAGGAGGAAGTGACCGAGGTGATCCTCGCGCTCAACGCCACCATGGATGGGCAAACCACCGCCCATTACATCGCCGATCAGCTTGACGGCACAGTGACGCTCACATCGCTCGCACAGGGTGTTCCCATCGGCGGCGAACTGGATTATCTCGACGACGGAACGATCGGCGCGGCGTTCGCGGCGCGCAAGTCGATCTAGACACCATCACCGCGGCATCCCCTGCCGCCTGCTATCCGATAGGCCGCCATGACCCCGCTGGCTCTCGCTACCAGTTATCTTCTGTTTCTCAATCTCGTGACCTTCGGACTGTTCTGGTGGGACAAGCAATGCGCCATTCACCGGCGTTGGCGCGTGCCCGAGAGCACGCTACTGACGCTGTGCCTCGTCGGCGGCGCGTTCGGGGCCAAGACCGGGCAGGGCGTGTTCCGCCACAAGACCCGCAAGGAGCCGTTCCGCACCTCGCTCAACGCCATCATCGTACTGCATATCGGTCTGGTGTCGGCGCTGGTCCTGCCGGATTTCCGGGCCTCGGTCGTGACCGTGCTGAGGGATGCCTCGAGCGCGCTATTCGGCTGAGCAGCGCCCGCCCGCACCAACCCTCAGGCGCGCTCGACCAGCACCGACCCCACCGAATAGCCCGCCCCGAACGAACAGATCAGCCCCTTGTCGCCAGGGTTGAGATCGTCGGAATACTGCGAGAACGCGATGATCGAGCCAGCCGAGGACGTGTTGGCATAATCCTGCAGGATGTTGGGCTGCTCGCCCGGGTCGGGTACGCGCCCCATCACCTTGCGACCGATGAAATCGTTCATCGTCTTGTTGGCCTGGTGCAGCCATAGCCGTCGCAGATCGCCCGACGCCACCCCCACCGCGTCGAGATGCTCCGCGATATGCGCCGAAACGAGCGGCAGCACCTCCTTGAACACGCGGCGCCCCTCCTGAACGAAAAGCATGTCGCGCCGGTCCTCCATGTGGCCGGGCCGGGTGCGTCGCAGAAAGCCGTTGTTGTTGCGGATATTGTTGGAGAATTTCGTGGCGCAGCGGGTCGAGAGGATGCGGAAATGCGGCGCGCGCGCCTCCTCTGCCGCCTCGATCACCAGCGCCGTGCACACGTCGCCAAAGATGAAATGACAGTCCCGGTCGCGCCATTCCAGATGCCCCGAACAGATCTCGGGGCTGACCACCAGCGCGCGCCGCGCACTGCCCGCGCGGATCATGTCCGCCGCCGCCTGGATACCGAAGGTCGCCGAGGAGCACGCCACGTTCATATCGAAGGCAAAGCCGCCCGCGCCGAGCGCCTCCTGTATCTCGATGGCGATCGCCGGATAGGGCCGCTCGTGGTTCGACGCGGCACAGATCACCAGGTCGATTTCGCCCGCCTCGCGCCCCGCCTGCGCCAGCGCCGTCCCGCAAGCCTCCAGCGCGATCTCGGTCATGATCCCCGGCTCGTCATCGCTGCGCTCCCGCAGGATCGGATGCATCACTTCCGGGTCGAGCACCCCAGCCTTGTCCATGACATGCCGACGCTCGATCCCCGAGGCATTGAGAATGAACTCAGGCGAAGACGGCGCCTTGGCCTCTACCTCCCCGGCTGCGATCGCATCGGCGTGGGCCGCATTGAACGCCTCGGCATGGGCATTGTAGGCCGCCACCAGTTCCTCGTTGCTGATGACCTGCGGCGGCGTGAACACGCCCGATCCCGTGATCGCGGGCTGCACCATGAACCTCTCCCCCAGAGTTTCCCGCCAGATCAACGCAGCCGCGCGCCAAGGTCAAGCGCGACGTCGCGCAAGACCACCCGGATTCACCTTTCCCGAAATACTCAATTCACCGGGTTGGGCGGGTCTTCTCCGGCAAAAAAGGCGCGCAGGTTCTCCACTGCCAGCAGCCCCATCGCCTCGCGCACCTCCAATGCAGCGGTGCCCAGATGCGGCAGCAGCGTCACGTTCTCCATCTTGCGCAGCACCTCGGGCACCTCGGGCTCGCGCTCGTAGACATCGAGCCCCGCGCCCGAAATGCGCCGCTCGCGCAGCGCGTCGATCAGCGCCGCCTCGTCAACCACGTCGCCGCGTGCGATGTTGATTAGATGCGCCGTGGGCTTCATCGCCGCCAGCACCTCCGGCCCGATGATTTTCCGCGTCTCGGCTCCACCCGGCACGGCGGCCACGAGGAAATCGGCTTCTGAGGCCAGCGCCTCGATACTCTCCACCTGCCGCGACGGGATATCCACCGCCTTGGCAGAGCGGTTGTAATAGAGCACCTCCATGCCGAAACCGTGATGGCAGCGCCGTGCAATGGCCTGCCCGATGCGCCCCATGCCAACGATCCCAACCGTCTTGCCGGTGACATGGGTGCCCAGCATCTGCGTCGGGTTCCAGCCGGTCCAGCGGCCCGCGCGCAGCAACCGCTCGCCCTCGCCCGCTCGGCGCGCGCTCATCAGGATCAGCATCATCGCGATATCGGCGGTGGCATCGGTCACAGCGCCCGGCGTGTTGGTGACGGCAATCCCCGCGGCGCGCGCGGCGGCCACGTCGATATGATTGTAGCCCACCCCGAAATTGGCAAGAATCCGGCAGCGGCTTCCCTCCGCGTCCTCGAACACCTCCGCCGAGAACATGTCGCCCAGCGTCGGCAGGATCCCGTCATAGAGCGCCAGCGCGCCTCGCATCTGCCCGGGCTTGAGGGGCGTGTTTTCCTCGCGCATCTCCACATCGAAATGCGTCTCTGCCTCGGCCACCACCCGCGCGGGCATGGGACGTGTAATGAGAATCCGTTTCAATGCAGCCTCCCGCCTTCGGGCACGTCCTTGTCCGGCGCGATCAGCACTACTTCGCCCGCGGCATCGCTCAGCCCCAGCACCAACACCTCCGAGACGAACTTGCCGATCTGCCGGGGCGGAAAGTTGACCACCGCCAGCACCTGCCTCCCGACGAGCGCGTCGGGCGTGTAATGCGCCGTGATCTGCGCGCTCGATTTCTTCTCACCGATCTCCGGGCCGAAATCGACCCAGAGCTTGATCGCGGGCTTGCGCGCCTCCGGATAGGGCTCGGCACGGGTGACGCGGCCCAACCGGATATCGACCTTGAGAAAATCGTCGAAACTGATCTCAGCCATCGCGTAGCTCACGCGAACGGTCGGCAGCGGCGGCGACCGTGCGTGCCATCAGCGGCGGCAGGCCGGTGGCCTCGTCCATCAGCACTTCCAGCCCCGCTTGCGTGGTGCCATTGGGGCTTGTCACGTTCTTGCGCAGCTCTGCGGGCGTCTCGTCGGCGGCCTCGGCCAGCGCACCGGCGCCTGCGACGGTGGCCTGTGCCAGTTGCATCGCCAGCGCAGGGGCCAGCCCCTGCGCCTCGCCCGCCCGCGCCATGCACTCGATCATGTGAAACACGTAGGCCGGTCCCGAGCCCGACAGCCCGGTGACCGCGTCCATCTGATCCTCGCTCTCCAGCCGCACCACCTGTCCCACCGCCCTGAGCAGCGCCTCGGTCGCGTCCAGATGGGCGGGCGTGGCGTGGGCGTTGCCGATGATCGCAGTAATCCCGCGCCCCACCGCAGCGGGGGTGTTGGGCATGGCGCGCACGATTGGCGTGGCCGCGCCCAGCATCTCCTCGCAGGTGGCGATGGTGGTGCCGGCGGCCACCGACACGAACAGCGTCGCGCCGTTGCCATAGCCCCTGAGCGTCGGCAACGCGTCGGCCATCATCTGCGGCTTGACCGCGATCAGCACCACGCCCGGGTCGGGCGGCAATTCGGCGTTGACGTTCACGCCCGCCGCGCCCAGCCACTCCGCCGGGTGCGGATCGACAACGTGCACCGCGCCCGGCGTCAGCCCGCCATCGAGCCAGCCCTTCAGCATCGCGCCGCCCATCTTGCCGCAGCCAAGAAGCACGAGGCCCCGCTCGCCGATCTCTTCCTTCGTCATGAACCCCTCCCGCGCCGTCTCGTTGCGGGCCGAGGTTTACGCGCGACCGTAGGCCTCTGCAATGGCGACCTGCATCGCGTCCTTCGGGCTGTTGTCGCCCCAGATCGCCAGTTGAAAGGCCGGATAATAGCGCTCGGCGCTCATCACCGCCGCGCCCAGCAGCGTGTCGATCTGCTCTGCCGTCGCCCCCGGCGCGCCCGCCATGACCAATCCATAGCGCCACACCATGAGCTTCTGCTCGTCCCACCAGGTGAACGCGCCCGACCAGCACTGATCGTTGATCAGGTTGAGCATCTCGTAGAGCACCGGCAGGCGCTCTTCGGGGGGCTCCATCTCGAAGGTACAGACCATGCGCAGCGTCTCGTCATGGCCCGACCATGCGAGCGTGATGGAATAGGTGCGCCACTGCCCCTCGATCGCCATCGCGATTTGATCATCACCAATGCGGTCGAATTCCCAGTCGTGATGTTCTGCTATGTGCTCGACAAGGTCGATGGGATGAAGATCCGCGCTCAGATCATGCTCGGAAAGTGCCATGGCGCCGCCTCATATGCTGTAGCGCGGGGGTGGCCTTGCACCCCAAACGCTAGGTGCCTGCTCTACGAGCGGAGGTGCATCCACCCGCCCATACAAGATATGGTGCGGGCATATTCATGGGCTGTAAAGCAATTTGTTGGGGATTTCCGCAATAAGTTGTTGAGGCAGGAGGGGTGGCCTCAAGATGCAGACCACCGCCGCCGCCCTTGCCCGACGCCCCGATAGGCCCTAAAGCGCGGGCCATGACCGACACAGCCGACGATATCCATCCACTCTTCCACGGCGCTCCCGCCAGCACCGAATTCCGCAAGCTGCGCAAGCGCATCGTGCGCGAGGTGCGCGAGGCGGTGGAGCAATACGGCATGGTCGAGAAGGGGGCTCGCTGGCTTGTCTGCCTCTCGGGCGGCAAGGACAGCTACACCCTGCTCGCCGTGCTGCACGAGCTGCAATGGCGGGGCCTGCTACCGGTCGACCTGCTCGCCTGCAATCTCGATCAGGGGCAGCCCGGATTTCCCGCCACGGTCCTGCCCGAGTTCCTCAAAGCACGCGGCGTGCCCCACCGGATCGAGTATCAGGACACCTATTCCATCGTCATGGACAAGGTGCCGCAGGGGCGCACCTATTGCGCGCTATGCTCCCGTCTGCGCAGGGGAAATCTATACCGCATCGCCCGCGAAGAGGGCTGCTCGGCGGTGGTGCTCGGCCATCACCGCGACGACATCCTCGAGACCTTCTTCATGAACCTCTTCCATGGCGGGCGGCTCGCCACCATGCCGCCCAAGCTCGTCAACGAAGAGGGCGACCTATTCGTCTACCGCCCCCTCGCCCACGTGGCCGAGGCCGATTGCGAGCGGTTCGCGCGAGCGATGGACTACCCGATCATTCCCTGCGACCTGTGCGGGTCGCAGGACGGGCTTCAGCGTCAGCAGGTCAAGCGCCTGCTCGACGAGTGGGAGGCCAACCATCCGGGTCGGCGGCAAAAGATGTTCCGCGCGCTGATGAATGCCCGCCCCTCGCACCTGCTCGACCCGGCGTTGTTCGATTTCGCCGGGCTGACCCGCGACCCCCTAAAATCCGAGACAAAAGAGCCGGCGATGCCAACCCTCCGTTAACCGCGTGCGCCTAGGCTGCGCCCCTGTTGACGGAGATTTCCATGCACCAGGCTCGATACGCCCTGCGAAGCGCGCTGGCCGCCATGCGCGGGCCGCAAGTCGCGATCCTCGCGCTGGCGCTGGGGCTGGCATTCGTGTGGTTCGGCCCCTCCGCGCTGGCGCTCGGCCTGCCCTTCGCCCTGGTTCTGATCCCGCGCAAGACCACCACCCACGGCAGCGGGCGGCGCCGTCGTGTCATGCCCGGTCAGATGGCGGAAATGGCTGCGGCCCTCGATCGCCGCCTGCGCACCGCCCGGCGCACGCGCCACCCGGTGCTGTGCGTCACGCTCGAGATTGCGGGCTTCGACGGGGTACGGGACACGTTGGGTGAACGGCTGGTGACGACGTGCCTCGACCACCTCTCCCATCGCCTTCGGCGCGAGGATGCACTGTTCGACCTGGGCTGCGGGCAGTTCGGCGTGATCCCAAGCGGCGCGCGAGGGATGGACACCGCGGCGGCCCAACGCCTCGCCGCCCGGCTTCAGGCTCATGCCGCGGCGTGCCTGTCCGGCCTCCAACGGGCCGAGGGGCTCGCCGTCGCGTCCGGCTTCTGCCTGGAGCCACAGCCGGGCACACGCAGCGGGCGGGCGATGATCGCCGATAGCCTCGCCGCCATCCGTCCATGAAGGCGGCTGACCGCCGGTACAAGGGACGGGCGCGCGGGGCCGCTCACGCGTGCGGCGCCGCTACCGCCGCATATCCCGACCGATACCGCCCGGGTCACCACCCGATCCCGGAATCCGCTTGACCTTTGGGGCCTCACTCTGTTGAACGCCCCAAGGCAAATAAATGACGGACGGGTCCCGGCGATGGACGATCAGAACAAGAATCTCATTTTCGCGACGGCGCTCAGCTTTCTCGTGATCCTCGTCTGGTTCGTGATGTTCCCGCCGCCGGAACCCGCGCCCACCGATCCCAACGCCCCCGCCGCCGAGTCGCAAGCCGAGGATCCGCTCGCCCCCACGCCGAGCGCTGATCCCGCCGCCAACAATGACGCAACAGCCGCGACTGGGACCGGTGCCGCCGCGGAGGCCGCCGCCGATGTGCCGCGCGTCGCCATCGACACACCGAGCCTCGTCGGCTCGATCTCGCTAAAGGGCGGGCGCATCGACGAGTTGTCGCTCAAGGACTACCGCGAGACGATCGACCCCGAATCCCCGGTCGTCCGCCTGCTCACGCCGCTGGGCAGCGACACGCCCTATTACGCGCTGCACGGATGGGCCCCTGGCGCCGGACTGGCGCCAGATCAGGTGCCCGGGCCGAACACGCTCTGGCAGGTCGAGAGCGGCGGCACGCTCAGCCCCGGCGCGCCGCTCTCCCTGTCGTGGGACAATGGCGCGGGCCTCACCTTCCGCCGCGAGATATCCGTGGACGAGGACTACATGTTCTCGGTGCGCCAAACGGTCGAGAACCGGGGCAACAACGAGGTCAGCCTCGCCCCCTATGGTATCATCGCCCGCCACGGCCAGCCCGCCGACATGAAGAATTTCTTCATCCTGCACGAAGGCCTTATCGGCATGGCCGACGGCACGCTGTCCGAGATCGACTACGACGATGTCGAGGAATATCCCTTGAACCCCCGCGAGGGCGCGCCCGCCGAGGTCACGCAGGTCACCGAAGGCGGCTGGCTGGGATTCACCGATCATTACTGGATGACCACGCTCATCCCCGCGCCCGGCACGCCTTTCAAGGCCGTCACCAAGTACGATCCGCAGCGCGGCATCTACCAGACCGAAACCGTGCAGCAGACCCGGAGTCTCGCCCCCGGCGAGACGGTCACCGCCGACAGCCGCCTTTTCGCGGGGGCAAAGGAATGGGCCACCATCCGCCGCTACCAGGACGAGGACGGCGTCAACGGCTTTCTCGACTCGATCGACTGGGGCTGGTTCTTCTTCCTGACCAAGCCGATCTTCGCGGCGCTGCACTGGTTCAACCTGATGATCGGCAACATGGGCTGGGCGATCATCGCGCTCACCCTCGCGATCAAGGCGCTGGTGCTGCCGCTGGCCTACAAATCCTACGTCTCTATGGCCAAGATGAAGGAACTCCAGCCCGAGATGGAGAAGATCAAGGAGATCGCTGGCGACGACCGCCAGAAGCTCCAGCAGGAGATGATGGCGCTCTACAAGAAGGAAAAGGTCAACCCGGCGGCGGGCTGCCTGCCCATCCTGCTGCAGATCCCGATCTTCTTCTCGCTCTACAAGGTGATCTTCGTCACGCTCGAATTGCGCCACGCGCCGTGGATCGGCTGGATCCGCGATCTCTCCGCGCCCGATCCCTCGTCGCTCTACAATCTCTGGGGCCTGCTGCCCTGGGCCGCGCCCGAGCCCGGCTCGGTTCTCGCGCTCATCTTCATTGGTATCCTCCCGCTCTGCCTCGGCGTGTCGATGTGGCTGCAACAAAAGCTGAACCCGACCCCGACCGATCCCACGCAAAAGATGATCTTTGCCTGGATGCCCTGGGTGTTCATGTTCATGCTCGGCAGCTTCGCCTCGGGTCTGGTGATCTACTGGATCGCCAACAACATGATCACCTTCACCCAGCAATACGCGATCATGCGCAGCCACGGGCACAAGCCGGACGTGTTCGGCAATATCAAAGCGAGCTTCAGGCGCGCCAACAAGCCCGCCCCGGATACGGGCAAGAAGAAGTGATGGCGCGGGTCAGTGCCCTCTGGCGCCACCCGGTCAAGGGGCACGGGCGCGAGGCGCTGCGCCGCGTGACGCTGAGCCGCGGGCAGGCGATGCCGTGGGATCGACGCTGGGCCGTCGCGCACGAGCTGGCGCGCCTCACCGAAGGCGAATGGGCACCCTGCACGAATTTCTCCATCGGGGCCAAGGCGCCCGCATTGATGGCGATCGACGCGCAGGTGGACGAGGCGGCAGGCCGCGTGACCCTCACCCACCCTGACCGCCCCGACCTGACCTTCGATCCCGACCGCGACGCACAGGCGTTTCTCGACTGGGTCGCGCCGCTCATGCCTTCAAGCCGCGCGCGCTCGGTGCGGCTCTTCCGGCTCGACGGGCGCGGGCTGACGGATACGGATTACCCCTCGGTGAGCCTGCTGAACCTTGCCTCCAATGCCGACCTGGCCGCGCAGATGGGCGCCGAGGTGTCGCCGCTGCGGTGGCGCTGCAACATCCATGTCGATGGCATGGAGCCGTGGGCAGAATTCGATCTCGTCGACCGGACGCTGCGCATCGGCGAGGCGGAGTTGCGCGTGCGCGAGCCGATCCGGCGCTGCATGGCGACCACGGCCAATCCCGGGACCGGGGCGCGCGATCTCGACACGCTCGGGGCGCTCAACAACACGCGCGGAGCGCAGGATTTCGGTATCTATACCGAGGTGACCCGCGGCGGCACGCTTGCCGTGGGTGACCGGATCGAGGTGCTGTGATGCAACGCCTGCCCTTCCCGGAGGCCGAGCCGCCCGACACCGAGCACGCCGAGGCCGGGCGCAAGCTCTTCGCCGGCGAGGTGGATTTCCTCAAGGGCGTGGTGGCCATGTCCGGCTTGCCACCCGCCGACCGCACCGAGGTCTGCTTCGCGGGTCGCTCCAACGTGGGCAAGTCCTCGCTCATCAACGCGCTCACCGGGCGCAAGGCACTGGCGCGCGCCTCCAACACGCCCGGGCGCACGCAAGAAATCAATTACTTCACCCTCGGCGACAGTCACTACCTCGTCGACCTGCCCGGCTATGGCTATGCCAATGCGCCGCTCGACGTGGTGCGCAAATGGCAGGCGCTGCTAAAGACATATCTCTCGGGCCGCGCCAGCCTGCGCCGCGCCTTCGTGCTGGTCGATGCCCGCCACGGCGTCAAGCCGGTGGACGAAGAGATCATGGCCTTGCTCGACCGCGCCGCCGTGCCCTTCCAATGCGTGCTGACCAAGACCGACAAGATCGCCGCAGGCACCCGGGAAAAGGTGCTCGCGCAGGTCCGCGAGCGCCTCGCCCCGCACCCGGCGGCCTACCCCGAGCTGATCCTCACTTCCTCGGAAAAGGGCGAGGGGCTCGCCACCCTGCGCGCCACCATCGCGGCGCTGGGACAGGAGGGGTGAGGGGGCTGTTGGCCTGGAGGGGTTGTTCGGGATCTGGTCCCGGCGCGGATTCAAGGCCGAAGGCCGCCGCGCCATCGCATGTCCGCCCCCCCGGACAGGCGATTTGGCTAAGCCAGTGCACCGACTAAATCTTTTGCGGGAAAGCAGAAATAAAGCGCTATGAACAGCCGTCGGATCGCCTGCCCGCGGACATGCGATGGCGCGGCTCAACGCAAGGTCCGCACCAAGCCCAAACTCTCCCCCCTCAGACGTGCTGCGCCCCGTTGATCTCGATCTCCGTGCCCGAGATATAGGCAGACGGCGACGTGCACAGGAAATAGACCGTGTCAGCCACCTCTCGCGGCTCGCCAAGCCGGCGCATCGGGATCGTGTCGGCCAGCTCCTCGGTGCCCGGCGACAGGATGTCGGTGCGGATCTCGCCCGGCGCGATGGCGTTCACGCGCACGCCGAGAGGCCCGAAATCATGCGCCATCTCGCGCGTGAGCGCGGCCAGCGCCGCCTTCGAGGTCGCATAGGCCGCGCCGGCAAAGGGATGCACCCGCCCGCCCGCGATGGAGGTGACATTGACCACCGCCCCCTTGGCTGCCGCCAACTCGTCGCGCAGGCTGCGCGCCAGCACGACCGGGGCGAAAAAATTGACGTGAAACACATGCCCCCATGTCCGCAGGTCGGTGTCGAAGGTATCGAGCCGCTCACCCTCCGGCCCCTTGGGCGAAATACCGGCGTTGTTGACCAGCGCATCAAGACGGCCACCCAGCATTCTGCGGATCACCTCTACCTTCTCGATCACGTCGTTGGGGTTCGCGAGGTCGATCTGGATATGGTTCGCCGCGCCGCCACCCCAAGGGCATTCCTGCGGAAACGGGTGGCGCGAACAGGTGATCACCCGCCAACCCTCGTTATTGAACCGGCGCACAGTGGCATGGCCGATTCCCCGGCTCGCGCCGGTCAGTAGCAAAGTGCGCGTCATGGTCATGGTGATCTCTCCGGCGTGGACCTTTCCACCCTAGCCCGACTGCGGCCGGGATCAACGGCTCTTGGCACGCCACGGCGCAGCGGCTAACAAGTGCGGGCGCGTGACCCCGGAGACAGGAATGAAGGCCCGAGACATGAACCGCGACTGGATCGCCACCGCCCGCACCCTTTCCGAGGCGCTGCCCTACCTGCAGCGCTATACCGGTGCCATCGTGGTCATCAAGCTCGGTGGCCACGCCATGGGCAGCCCGCAGGCGATGGCCGAATTCGCCCGCGACGTGGTGCTGATGCGGCAGGTGGGGGTCAACCCGGTGATCGTCCACGGTGGCGGACCGATGATCAACGAGATGCTCGCCCGGCTCGATATCCGCTCGGAATTCGTTGGCGGCAAGCGCGTCACCGATGCCGCCACGATGGAAGTGGTGGAAATGGTGCTCTCGGGCACCGTCAACAAGCGCATCGTGCAGGCCATCGGCGGCCAGGGCGGGCGCGCGGCGGGGCTTTCGGGCAAGGATGCCGGGCTCATTGCCTGCACCCCGGCCAGCGCCGATCTCGGCCTCGTGGGCGAGCCCTCGGAGATCGACCCGGCGATCCTGCACACACTCTTCGATGCGGGCGTGATCCCCGTCATCGCGCCGCTTGGCGGCGGGCCGGATGGCGAGACCTACAACATCAACGGCGACACCGCCGCCGGGGCCATCGCTGCGGCACTGCGCGCCGATCGGCTGCTGTTGCTCACCGACACCGACGGCGTGCTCGACGCCGAGGGCCACGTCGTGACCGAGCTCACGCCCGAGCAGATCCGCGCGCTCACCCGCGAAGGCGTGATCGCGGGCGGCATGATCCCCAAGACTGAAACCGCGCTCGCCGCCATCGCCGGCGGTGTGCGCGCAGTGGTCATCCTGGACGGGCGTGCCCCCAACGCCACCCTGCTGGAGCTGTTCACCGAGCATGGCGCCGGATCGCTTATCCGCAACGGTGCGGCCCCCTCGACGAAGCGGCCCCCGGCCTAGCTCTCCGGCATGACACCCCGGCCCGCGCTCTCCTCTATTGCCACCAAGGCCCGAGGCAACCACCTCGCCCCGCTTGGCGCGCTGCACCTCGAACCGGACGAGGTGCCGGGATTCACCAGCCTCGTGTTGCTCGGCCCCGCCGGGCCGGACTTCTGGCCGCATGTCACCGCCGCGCCCGAATTCGCCGATGGCGCGCCCGACCCGCTCGACCGCTGGTCACTTCGGGTGATCGGCGCGCTGGCCAGCGATCTCGGCGCACGCGCGGTCTTTCCCTTCGACGGCCCGCCCTGGCCATCCTTCACCGGCTGGGCACGGCGCAGCGGGCGGGCCTGGTCCTCGCCGGTTGGGCTCTTGGTGCACGACACCACGGGCCTGATGCTGTCCTATCGCGGCGCGCTCGCCCTGCCCCACCGGATCGACCTGCCTGCCCCCGCCGCGCGCCCCTGTGACACCTGCGATGGCCAGCCCTGCCGCACCGCCTGCCCGGTGAGCGCGCTGTCGCCCGATGGCTACGACGTACCCGCCTGCAAGGCCGATCTCGACCGGCCCGGCAACGACTGCATGGCGCGCGGCTGCGCCGTGCGCCGCGCCTGCCCGCTCAGCCAGGGCGCGGGCCGGACCGAGGCACAATCCGCCTTCCACATGGGATACTTCCGATGAAACGCCTGGTCCTCATGCGCCACGCCAAGTCCGATTGGGGCGACCCGGCGCTGCCCGACCACGCCCGCCCCCTCAACGAGCGCGGCCGCCGCTCGGCCACCGCGCTCGGCGACTGGCTGCGCGCAATGGGCGCATTGCCGGATCAGATCCTGTGTTCCTCGTCCGAACGCACGCAGGAAACCTGCGCGCGCCTGAACCTGCCGCTCGCCCCCGAGCTTCACGACGCGCTCTACCTCGCCGAGGCACCGGACATGCTTCGGGTGCTGCGCGGGGCCACCGGTTCGCAGGTGCTGATGCTCGGCCACAACCCGGGCATCGCCGAGTTCGCCGCCCGTCTCGTCGCCGCCCCGCCAGACCACGACCGCTTCCATGACTACCCCACCGGGGCGACGCTGGTCGCACGCTTCGACATCGACGACTGGGCCGATGTCTCCCCCGGCACCGGCACGGCGCTGCACTTCGTCATCCCGCGAGACCTGATCTGAGCGCGATGCAGACACCGCGCTTCATCGGCTCGGACATCTACCGCGGCTCGAGCTACGGGCCGCGCCACCCGCTCTCGATCCCGCGCGTGCCGACGGTGATCGACCTCTGCCGCGCCGTGGGCTGGCTCCCGGACACCCAGTATGTCACCAGCCCCCGCGCGAAGGCGGAGGCCCTGACCGCGTGGCACAGCCCGGCCTATATCGCGGCACTGCAACGCGCCGAGACCGAGGGGCACGTCACCGCCGAAACCCGGGCCCGCCACCACCTCGGCACGCTGTCGAACCCGGTCTTTCCAGAGATGTTCCGTCGTCCCGCGACGGCGGCGGGCGGCTCGCTCCTCGCGGCCGACCTGCTCGGCAAGGGTGGCACAGTCTATAATCCCGGCGGCGGCACCCATCACGGCATGGCGGACCGGGCGGCGGGATTTTGCTACCTCAACGACCCGGTTCTGGCGCTGAAGGCGTTCCTCGCCCAGGGCCTCACCCGCATCGCCTATGTCGATATCGACGCCCATCACTGCGACGGGGTCGCGGCGGCGTTTCACGGCGAGAGCCGCGTGCTCATGATTTCCACCCACGAGGCCGGGCGCTGGCCCTTCACCGGCGCGCTCGACGACCGCGCAGGCGGTCACGCCATCAACCTGCCGCTGCCGCGCGACACCAATGACAGCGGCTTCTCGATGGCGCTGCACGAGGTGATCCTGCCCAGCCTGCAGGCGATGCGGCCGCAGGCCATCGTCCTGCAATGCGGGGCCGACGCGGTGGCCGAGGATCCGCTCTCGCGCCTCGCGCTCTCCAATAACGCCCACTGGGCCACCGTCGCGGCCCTCCGCACGCTCGGCCCCCGCCTGCTGGTCCTCGGCGGCGGCGGCTACAACCCGTGGACCGTAGGCCGCCTCTGGGCGGGTGTCTGGGCCACCCTGAACGGGTATGACATCCCTGACCGCCTGCCCGAACGCGCCCGCAGCATCCTCGCCGCGCTCACGTGGTCGCGCCGCCCGGCGCTGCCGCCCGATACCCTGGTGGATACGCTGCGCGACCGTCCACGCGAAGGCGTGATCGCCGACGACCTGCGTGCCGCGATTACCACCCTGCGCGAACGCCGCGCCGCGTGGGTCTGATGCGAAAAGGCGGCCACTCGGACCGCCCCTTCATCTTGCCAAAAATATTCCGGGGGAGTCGCGCATCGCGCGACGGGGGCAGCGCCCCCAAGACCATCAGTGCCCCAGAATCTGACTCAGGAACAGCTTGGTGCGCTCGCTCTTGGGGTTGTTGAAGAACTCCTCGGGCTCGTTCTGCTCCACGATCTGGCCCTGGTCCATAAAGATCACCCGGTTCGCCACCTTGCGGGCAAATCCCATCTCGTGGGTCACGCAGAGCATGGTCATGCCTTCCTCTGCCAGCTCGATCATGGTGTCGAGCACCTCCGAGATCATCTCGGGATCGAGCGCCGAGGTGGGCTCGTCAAAGAGCATGATCCGCGGCTTCATGCACAGCGACCGGGCAATCGCCACCCGCTGCTGCTGCCCTCCCGAGAGCTGGCCGGGATACTTGTCCGCCTGTTCGGGGATCTTGACCTTGGTGAGGAAATGCATCGCGATTTCCTCGGCCTCGCGCTTGGGCGTCTTGCGCACCCAGATCGGGGCCAGCGTGCAGTTCTCGAGGATCGTCAGGTGCGGAAACAGGTTGAAATGCTGGAACACCATCCCGACTTCCGATCGGATCCGGTCGATGTTCTTGATATCGTTCGACAGCACCGTGCCATCGACGGTGATCGACCCCTTCTGATGCTCCTCCAGCGCGTTGATGCAGCGGATGAGCGTCGATTTCCCCGATCCCGAGGGCCCCGCGATCACGATCCGCTCGCCCTGATAGACTGTCAGGTCGATATCGCGCAGCACGTGGAACGCGCCGAACCATTTGTTCATCTTGTTGATCTCGACGGCAACCTCGTCGGAGACCTTCATTTGTGCTTCTGCGGCCATGTCGATGACCCTCCTTACCGATGATCGGTCTGAAGCTGACGCTCCAACCATTGCGAATATTGCGAGATGCCGTAGCAGGTGATGAAGAACAGCAGTGCGGCGAAGCCGAACAGCTCCCAATAGACGCCGTTCCATTCCGCCGAGGCGAGGATCGGGCCGCGGATCATGCCGACGATGTCGAACATCGAGATCACCGAGACCAGCGTGGTATCCTTGAACAGCCCCACGGCGACGTTGACGATGCCCGGGATCGAGATTTTCAGCGCCTGCGGCAGGATGATGAACTGCATCGACTGCGCGTAGTCGAGCCCGAGACTGTCAGCCGCCTCGTATTGCCCGCGCGGCAGCGCCGCGAGCCCGCCCCGAATCACCTCGGCGATATAGGCCGAGGCGAACATCGTGATCATGATGATGACCCGCAGGATGAGGTCGAAATTCGTGCCCGGCGGCAGGAAATATGCCAGCACCACGTTCGCCACGAACAAGAGCGTGATGAGCGGCACACCGCGTATGAACTCGATGAAGATCACGCAGATCCACTTGATGATCGGCATGTTGGATTGCCGCCCCAGCGCCAGCGCGATCCCGAAGGGCAGCGACAGCGACACGCAGACCACACCCAGCATCAGGTTGATCATGAAACCGCCCATGTCGCGCGACGCCACCGGCTCGAGCGCCATGAAACCGGCAGTGGTCCCGGTCAAAAACCCGGCAGCCCACCAGAACACCATCGCTCCCACGATCCCCGCAAGGACCGCAACACCGGCGCTGACGGTCAGGGTGCGCCGGTAGACGAGAACGCCGAACAGCATGCCCAGGAGCGCCATGATCGGCACCATGATCGACCCGCCCCAGATCAGCCAATAAGCGATGAACGGGTAGAGCCCGGTAAAGATCAGCAGGATGCGCGGCAGGAACTTGATGAACAGCACTGGCGCGATCGCCGCGAACAGCAGCACGAAGGCCAGCGTCGGCCGCCAGTAGAGCTCGTCGGGATACTTGAACCCGAACAGAAGCTGGTTCCAGCGCTCGGTCAGCACCGCGAAACAGGCCCCCGTTCGCCCATCGAGCATCTCGCGGCAGGCCGTAAGGCTGGGGCTGTCCCAGATACCGTTGAAAAACCACGGCGCCGCCGCGATCACGATACTGATGATGACATAAGCAGTAGCCACCGTGAGCAGGCCGTTGGCCACCGAGGAAAACAGGTTCTCACGCAGCCACTTGATGACCCCCGTCTCCGTCACCGGCGGCGGTGCCTCGGGGAGCATATGCTCGCGGTGGAAGGCGACATTATCGTGCGACATGGCTCACCGCTCCTTCAGCGCAATGGACTTGTTATAGAGGTTCATCACCGACGAGATTGCGAGGCTGATCGTCAGGTAGAACAGCATCAGCAGCAGCACGCATTCGATGGCGCGGCCCGTCTGGTTGAGGGTGATCCCCCCCAGCGTGCCGGTCACGTCCATGTAGCCCACGGCGATGGCCAGCGACGAGTTCTTGGTGAGGTTGAGATATTGCGAAATCACCGGCGGGATGATGACGCGCAGCGCCTGCGGCAGGATCACGAGGTTCATGATCCGCCCCGGGCGCAGGCCCAGCGAGGCCGCCGCCTCGGTCTGGCCGCGGTTCACCGCCAGGATCCCCGCACGCACGTTCTCCGCGATGAAGGCCCCCGTGTAGATCGCAAGAGCGAACCACAGCGCGATGAGCGAGCCGCGGATTTGCATGCCGCCCTGAAAATTGAACGTTTCGAGCGCGGGATAGTCCAGAGAGATCGGCCGCCCCATGACGAAAAAGATGAGGATCGTGGGGACAAACAGAATCACCAGAGACGGCCACCCCATCGGCAGCAGCTTTCCGGTGTCGTAGAGCAGTTTGGTGGCGTAGCGACGGTAATAGATCGCGCCCGCGATCGAGGCAAGGAAGGTCAGCACCACCACCGACGAGCCCGGCTCCCAGATCGGCAGAGGCGCATAGATGCCGCGATTGGTGAATGCGAAGGACCCGAAGAGCATACTTGCATCCGGGGTGTCGCCCCGGAACGCGCTCGGCGACGGCAGAACCGCCGTCATGATGGTAAAGATGATGAGGATCCAGATCAGCACCGGCACGTTGCGGAACGCCTCGACATACCCGGCCATCAGCTTGCGCACGAGCCAGTTGGGCGAGAGCCGCAGAACACCGGCGATCACGCCGAGGATCGTCGCGGTCAGACACCCGAGAAAGGCCACTATCAGCGTGTTCAGAACGCCCACCACCGAGGCCCGCAGATGGCTTGATTGGCTGTCATACTCGATCGGACGCTGGTTGATGTCATAGCCGGACGGCTCTGCCAGGAACCCGAAGGCGATATTCTGGCCTTGCTCGGCCAGGTTCGTCACCAGGTTGGCGCCGAGATAGGCCATCAGCGCGATCAGCAGCATCAGCGCGATGAATTGAAACGTGTAGGAGCGATACCGCGTGTCGTAGATCAACTGCGACAGCCGGAACGACGCCTGTGGAGGGTCGGTCATGGTCGTCATCTGGGATTTCCCTGTTCTTCGACCCGGTTTTTTATCGGCGTTTTCGCCGTGGGCCGTTTCTTTGAGATCCGTCATGCGCGAAGGGCGCGGAATGTCCCGCGCCCTTCGTCAGTTCTTGTCTTACCGGAACGGCGGCGAGTAGAGAATGCCACCATCTGTCCACTGCGCGTTCAGTCCACGCGCAAGACCAATCGGGGTCTTCTCGCCGATGTTCTTCTCGAACACCTCGCCATAGTTGCCCACGGCGGAAAGCGCCCGCACGGCCCAGTCAGAGTCAAGTCCGATCATCTCGCCGAGATTGCCCTCGGTGCCAAGCAGACGGTTGGTCTCCGGGCTGTTGGTCGGGCCGGAGGCCAGTTCCGCGACGTTGGCGCTGGTCACGCCAAGCTCTTCGGCGGTGATAAGCGCGTTAAGCGTCCAGCGCACAACGTCTTCCCATTCATGGTCGCCATGACGCACGAGCGGGCCAAGCGGCTCCTTCGAGACGGTTTCCGGAAGGATCACGTGATCGCCCGGGTTCTCGAACGCGGCACGCGTCGCGGCCAGGCCAGAGCGGTCGGTCGTGTAGGCATCGCAAGCCCCGGCCAGGTACTGCTGCTGGCCTTCCGCGTTGGTCTCGATCGGCACCGGCTCATAGCTGATGTTGTTCTTGCGGAAGAAGTCCGCAAGGTTCAGCTCGGTGGTGGTGCCGGTCTGGATGCAGACGGTCGCGCCGTCGAGTTCCTTGGCCGAGCTCACGCCCAGCGCCTTGGGCACCATGAAGCCCTGGCCGTCATAGTAGTTGACGCCGACGAAATCGAACTTGAGGTCGGTGTCGCGCGAAAAGGTCCACGTCGTGTTGCGCGCCAGCATGTCGACCTCGCCAGAGGCGAGCGCGGTGAACCGCGTCTTGCCGGTGGTCGGCACGAATTCGACAGAGGTCGGATCGCCCAGAACGGCGGCAGCGACGGCGCGGCACACGGCCACGTCAAAGCCTTCCCAAACCCCGTTGGCGTCGGGCGCGGCAAAGCCGACGAGACCGGTGGTCACGCCGCAATTGAGCGTGCCGCGCGCCTTCACGTCGTCAAGCGTGGCCGCAGCCGCCGCACCGCCAACAAGGCCGGCCACGGTCAGAGCGCCCAGAAATACGGTTTTTTTCATGTTTACCTCTTCCTGATTGCCCGCTCTTTCAAGAGCGGTTCTTTAGACCCCGCGTTGTCACGAGGCCCGTATGACACTGGATAAGGGGTTCAAACCCCCGACAGTGACCGCGAGTTTGTGTGGATTCACCTCGCGCCGTCAAGACTTTGTTCCGCAAATCCCGGCGCCGGTGCCGCAGGGTTAACGCGGCATGCCGGTGAAATCACCGCGCCCAAAGGGGTCGCGAAAGATCGTGAAAGCGTTTGGCGTTGAAGAAGTCACATTCTTTCTTTCGCGCCACCGCTTCGGCCTCTTCGTCGCTACCCCATTGCTCTTGCTGCCAGGATTCGTCGATGCGCGACGCCCGCCAGAGCGCCTCCAGTGGAGCCTGATCGCGCAGCGCCGCAAGACCGACAACCAGCGAGCCACTCAGGCAAACGAGATCGTGAAACGCCGTCAGCGCCCATATGTCGAGCAGCCGAACCTCCGCATGCAGCCGCTCCAGCGCCGCCGCGTCCTGCGTCACGTGCATGACGCCACTGGTCGTGCGCAGCCGTGCCGAAAAGACCGATTCGGCCCAATCGAGCAGCGGATCCCACGCCTCTGCCTGCCGCGCGACCAGCTCGGCGGGGCTCTCTGCCCGGTAGCACAGCAGGTCGCTGCTGCCATACTCCGCCAGCATCGCGGCCACCGCTGCCTGCTCACGCGCCACCCGGTCGATTGCGGCGTTGGTGGCGCGGGTCAGGGGCATGGTCGCGGGCACGATCTCGCCCTCCTGCGCGTCCCACTCGGCGGCAATCTCGCGTGCCAGCGCCTGCGTCGGCACCACCAGTTCGGCCTTGGCGGGCGTGCGCACCGCCCGCCCGTCAAGCCGCACGCCAAAGCCGCCCCCGGCCTCCACGACTTCCGCCGCATTCCAGAACCGTTTGGCCGCCCATTCGCTCATCGCCACATCCCCCAGTCATCCATAAGCGCCGCCGCAAGCTGGCCGAAATCGTCCACCAGCCGTGCGGCGCCATCCAGCGCGTCGGCGCGGTGATAGCCCCATGTTACGCCGATTCCGGCGATCCCGGCGGCGCGCGCCATCTCCATGTCATAGCTCGTGTCGCCGACCATCACCGCGTCTTGCGGCGCGACACCCGTCTCGGCCAGCGCCGCGTGCAGCATCGCGGGATGCGGCTTGGAGGGGTGATGATCTGCCACCTGCCTGGTGACGAAATAACCCTCCAGCGCATGCCCCTCCACCAGCTTCGCCAGCCCGCGCGCCGATTTGCCGGTGGCCACGCCCAAGAGCAGCTCGGGCACCGCGCGCAGCGCGTCCAGGGTCTCGCGCGCTTGCGGGTAGAACGGTGAGGAGGTGGCAACCGCCTGCCCGGCCCGCAGTTTCATGTAGGCCGACTTGTAGCCCTCGACGATCTCGCGCCGCGCCGCGTCCGGAAGGTGCGGCGCGAGCCGCGCCACCGCCACGTCGAGCGACAAACCGACGATCCCGAGGATCGTCTCGCGCGAAGGCGCGACCTCGCCCACGGCGGCAAACCCTTCGTGCATCGCCGCGAGGATGTCGTGCTGGCTGTCCACCAGCGTGCCATCCACGTCGAAGATCACGAGGCGCAGCCGCCCACTCATACGAGATCCTCGAACGGGTCCTCCGGCGCCTCGGAGGCCTGCCATTGAAACAGGTCCCATGTCCGCGCCATGTGCGCGGGCAGCGGCGCGGTCAGGTGCAGGATCGCCCGCGTCACCGGGTGCTCGATGGTCAGCGAGCGGGCGTGCAGGTGCAGCTTGCGGCTCACCTCGCCGCCAAGTTGCGCGCCCCAGCCATCGCCGAGATTCTCCTGCCCAGAGCCGCCATACTTGCCGTCGCCGATGATGGGATGCCCGATCTCGGCCATGTGGGCGCGCAACTGGTGGGTGCGCCCGGTAACGGGGGTGAGCGCCATCCACGACACGCGCCCGCCGGCGTTCTCGATCATCGCGTAATCGGTGGTGGCCGCCTTGGCGCCGGGCGTGCCCGCCACATCGCGCGGGTGCAGGCAGTGCATCTTCTCGCCCTCGCCGCCCGCGCCATGCCCCGGTGCCTTGACGAGACCATAACGCACCGTGCCCACGCGCGGGCTCGGCGCGCCGGCCACGGCGGCCCAGTAGATCTTGCGCGTGGCGCGGTGCCGGAACGCCGCCGTCAGCCCCTTGGCGGCCTCGCGGCTCCGCGCCAGCACCAGCACACCCGAGGTGTCCTTGTCCAGCCGGTGGACGAGGCGCGGCTTGTCCTCCGCGCCAAAGCGCAGCGCCTCGGCCAGCCCGTCCACGTGCCGCGCCTGTCTGCTGCCGCCCTGCACCGGCAGGCCCGGCGGCTTGTTGAGTGCAATCACGTGATCGTCGCGGTAGATGACGCAGGCGCGGATCATCGCGGCATCGGCATCGCTGATGCGCGTCGCGTCCGGCGCGGGCCGCGTGCCGGGATCGGGGATGGGGGGGATGCGCACGCTCTGCCCCTCCTGGAGCCGGGTCGCGGACTTTACCCGTCCGCCCTCTACCCGGAGCTCGCCCTTGCGGCACATCTTTTCGATCTGGCCTTGCGTCAGGTGCGGAAACTGCCGCCGCAGCCAGCGGTCGAGCCGCTGATCGCCCTCGCCCGGGGCCACGCTGCGCGTCTGGACCCCGCTCATGCCACCACCGCCCGCATCGCCCAGGCCCCCAGCGCGACCGCCGCCAGCGACAGGACCACCGACAGCCCGACATAGGACAACGCCGCACCCATCGCACCCCTCTCATAGAGCGTCAGCGCCTCCAGCGAGAAGGTCGAGAACGTGGTGAACCCGCCCAGGATGCCGGTGACAAGGAACGGGTTGAGATGGTCGAAGCCGCGATGGAACGAGAGCACGACAAGCGCACCGATGAGGAACGAGCCCAGCACGTTCACCGTCAGCACCCCCAGAGGGAAGCCGGGGGACGCGACCCGCGCCATGCCCAGGGTCACCCCGAGGCGCAGCACCGCGCCCAGCGCGCCGCCAGCGGCCACCTGGAGAATGGTCATCATCATGGCGCGGTGTCTCGCGCGGGGCCCCGGGGTTGTCAAGCGCGCTGCGCGCCGACCGCTCTTTGGCACCGACGGAATACCGACGCGATACCGACAGAATACCGACACCGGAAAATGGCCTCCCCCAAAACGACAAACCCCCGAAGCATCCGCCCGGGGGTCGTCTTTTTCGTGTCACGAGTGAATCGCGGCGGATGCGCTCAGAGCAGACCTTCGCGCTGCGCTTTCTTGCGTGCCAGTTTCCGGGCACGGCGAATCGCTTCGGCCTTCTCGCGCGCCTTTTTCTCGGACGGTTTCTCGAAATGCTGCTTGAGCTTCATTTCGCGGAAAACGCCTTCGCGCTGCAATTTCTTCTTCAGGGCACGGAGCGCCTGATCGACATTGTTGTCGCGAACACTAACCTGCATGTGGTGTCACCACCTTCCCAAGTTGAAGTTGCAATAAGTTGCAGGAAATGGCCGTATAGCAAAGCGTCCCTGGCTTGTCTAGGGTGCCCGAAAGGGGGAATCCGATGCCCGATACCGATGTGAAAACCCGCCTTCTGGAGGCCGCCAAACCGCACGTTCCCTTCGACGGGTGGAGCGAGACGACCCTGCGGCTGGCCGCCGCCGAGGCGGGGATCGACCGCGCGATGGTCGATGCCGTCTGCCCGCGCGGCGCAGTGGACCTCGCAATCGCCTATCACGAGGCGGGCGATGCCGCGATGGTCGATGCATTGCAGGCCGCCGACCTCGGCGAGATGCGGTTTCGCGACCGGGTGGCCTTTGCCGTGCGCACCCGGCTCGATCTTGTCGAGGATCGCGAACTGGTACGGCGCGGCATGACGCTTTTTGCCCTGCCCCAGCACGCCGCCGACGGCACCGGCGCCCTGTGGCGCACCGCCGATCGCATCTGGACGGCGCTGGGCGACACGTCGCGCGACATCAACTGGTATACCAAGCGCGCCACGCTCTCGGGCGTCTACGGCGCGACCCTGCTCTACTGGCTCGGAGACCAGAGCGAGGGACAGGCGCGGACATGGGAATTCCTCGACCGCCGCATCGACGACGTAATGCAAATCGAGAAGGTCAAGGCAAAGGCCCGCGAGAACCGGCTCGTCTCTGGCCTGATGGCCGGACCGCTTGGCGTCCTCGGGCGCGTCAAGGCCCCCGGGGACCGGCAACAAGCCGGGATGCCGGGCCGGTGGCGCACACCGAACTGAAGAAAGGCAAGACATGACAAAGACGATGACGGCGGTCGAAATCGCCGAACCGGGCGGCCCCGATGTGCTGCGCGCCACCACCCGCCCGGTGCCGGAGCCGGCAGCGGGCGAGGTTCTCATTCGGCTCAAATGGGCCGGCGTGAACCGGCCCGACGCTCTGCAACGCGCAGGCATGTACGCGCCGCCGTCCGGCGCGTCGGACCTGCCCGGACTCGAGGGCGCGGGCGAGATCGTAGCCTGCGGCGCGGATGTGAGCGACCTCGCCGTCGGCGACAAGGTCTGCGCGCTCTTGCCCGGCGGCGGCTATGCGCAATACGTCACCACCCCGGCGGCGCATTGCCTTCCCGTCCCCGCGGGATTGGAGTTGCGCGAGGCCGCCTGCCTTCCCGAGACCTTCTTTACCGTCTGGTCCAACGTTTTCGGGCGCGGGGCACTCAAGGGCGGCGAGCGGTTCCTCGTGCATGGCGGCTCTTCGGGCATCGGCACCACCGCCATCCAACTGGCCCACGCCTTCGGCGCGCGGGTCTTTGCCACCGCCGGATCGGCCGAGAAATGCGCGGCCTGCGAACGCCTGGGCGCGGAGCGCGCGATCAATTACCGAGAGGAGGATTTCGTCGAGGTGCTGCGCGCGGAGGGCGGGGCCGACCTGATCCTCGACATGGTCGGCGGCGATTACCTGCCGCGCAACGTCAAGGCGCTGGCCGATGACGGACGGCTGGTGCAGATCGCGTTCCTGCAAGGCCCCAAGGTGGAATTGAACTTCGCGCAGGTGATGATGCGCCGCCTGACGATCACCGGCAGCACTCTGCGCCCGCAGAGCGACCTCGCCAAGGCGCGCATCGCCGAAGGGCTGCGCACACATGTCTGGCCGTTGATCGAGGCGGGTCGAGTTGCGCCGGTGATGGATTCCGAGTTCCCGCTGGAAGAGGCGGCGGCCGCCCACGAAAGGATGGAATCGAGCGCGCATATCGGCAAGATCGTCCTCAGGGTGGACTGACTTGGACTTGGTCCCGCTGGCTATCCTCGCGCTCGCCGCGCTAAGCCTCGGCCTGAGCGCGGCGGCAATCCGGCGCGACAGGCCGCTGTGCTGGCGCTTCACGTTGCCCGACCCGCTCCCCGAAACGGGCAACGGGCAGTTCTGCACCGTTCTCGATCATCGCCCCGAGACCGGGCAGGCGCATGCGCCCGCGATCGTGCCACGCGAAGATGGCGTCTCGGTGCTCTGGTTCCAAGGATCCGCCGAGGCGCAACCGGACGTGGATATCTGGGGCGTGGACTTGCGGCGGCAAGGTGACACGTGGCAGGCATCGGAGCCCGAACCACACCTCACCCGCAAGGGCCTTGGACGTGCACTGGAGCCGCATCAGCTTGTCGTGACGCTGGGCAACACGATGTCGCATGACGGCGCCCCTGGGCACCTGCTGGCGACCGTGGTCTCGGTGGGGGGATGGGCGATGGCGGCCATCGCCGATGTCACGATGTCGCGCGACGGGCCGGTGACGGCAAGCAAGCTCGACCTGTCGCCGATCCTCAACCGGTCCTTTCTCGTGAAATCGCCGATGCTGGCCTACGAAGACGGAAGCTACGCCCTACCCGCCTATTTCGAGATGGGGCCGACCTTCGGCGCACTGGTCCGCTTCGACGATGCGGGCCGCGTGCGTGACCGGCGTTGGATGCGCAGCCGACGCGCCAAGGTGATCCAGCCGATGATCGTGCCACTTGACGCGCAGCGCGCGCTGGCTTTCCTGCGCGATTTCGACCGCAGCGACGTGCTCTGGCTGAGCCGTACCGAAGATGGTGGGCAAGACTGGAGCGCGCCAGAACCCACAGGCCATTACAACCCGAGCGCTCCGGTGGCGGCGCTTTCGCTGGGCGACGGTCGGCTCCTGATGGCCGCGAATGCCGATGCCGCCGCCCCCGATGCGCTGATCCTGTCGGTGTCGGACGACGAGGGCACGAGTTGGCGCGAGATTCACCGGCTTACGGGCCCAGGCGCGCTGCGCTACCCGATGCTGCGCCGGGTGGGCGGCGAGATCGTGCTGGTTCATTCCACCGGCGGCAAGCACGGTGTTGCGGCACATGTATTCGACGCGGCATGGGTGGCAGCGCGATGAGAGCGGCATTCGACCATATCGGGCTGGCGATCGTTCTGGGCTGGGCGGGGTTCGCGCTGGCCGGTCTCTGGGTCGGGCCAGCAGTTGCAAGCGCGGCCGGGGGCGTGGTGTCGGCGCTGGTCCTGGTCCTGCAACGCAGCACCCCGGTGGCCGGGGCGATGGCGCTTCTGTCGCCCTTGGGCGTGATGCTGCCCGCGCTTGCCCTGCGCGATGTGTCGGCGGCATGGGGGCTACCCGTACTGCCGTTCGGCACGGTAGAAATCTCCGTGTTCCTCGCCGCTTATGCCGCTTTTATCGCCTCGGCGATGGGTCTGTTTCCGGTCGATCTCTACCGGCTTGGCTACGCCCCCCGGCCAGTGGCGGCGATGGTACTGATCGTGTGTGCCTACGGGCTCGTGGCGGGCTCATTGTTCCTGCCTCTGGTGGCCGTCACCGGGCAGGCGCTGTGGGTTGCCAGGCTGGGCAGCAGCAACTGGTTCGACCACGTCCTTCACGCGATGCTGATGCCGGTGGCGGTGGTGGTGCTCCTGATGCAGGTCTTTTGACCGGTCGCGACGGTCGGATTACGAGTATTTTCAGCAAGAAGAAGCGTTATCGAACGGGATCAAGCAGCGCATCCCGCATCGCGCAGTCGCGGACCACGTCGCGACCGCAGGGCACCGGCTCCAGCGATTTCGTGAGACACAACCGCGCCTCCTGGATCCGGCCCGCGCGGCAGGTGATGGTGAGCATGTCGCGCTCCCTGCCCGGGTTCGCTTCCAGAAATGCCTCTTCCACGACGCGCGCGGGCAGTTTCACAGGACGATCGAGCGTGCGAAAGACCTCCGGGTGGTTGATCTGCGCATAGGCGCGCCGGGCCAGCGCAAAGTAATCCTCTGGCGACAGGCCCGAACAGGTCCCATGCTTTTTCCACTGGTGCCATGCGAGACCGGGCGCGCCCATGATATCGGCCATACCGGCGGTCATGCCACGCGAGGGCGGTCGGTGCGCGCTCTGGCAATGCGCGGGCCATCCCCGATGATATTGCGGCCAGAGCCCGTGAAGCACCCAGCCATGCTCTTGCGCACATTGTGCGGCCCCGCGTTCGCGGCCCTCGAGCGCGCACCACGTGGGCGACCAGCTCAGCGACAGCACGTAGTAATCGAACACGCCCGCGCGGTCGGCCCACGCCGGAAGTGCGGCCAGCAATAGCACCGCTGTCAGTCGCACGAGAGAGCGCATTCTTGCTCTTTCCTTTTCAGCCCGGGTTGAGTATATGGCACGGGATTTCCCCGACAATGGAAACTCGTCCCGGTCGTGCCGGGACCGCCCTCGCCGGGCGCCGAAAAAGACGTGAGTGAAGGAGACGTGGCATCATGTCCAAGCCAATCATGACCAAGGCCACCGCCGTCTGGCTGGTGGACAACACGACGATCAGCTTCAAGCAGATCGCGGATTTCTGCGGGTTGCACGAGTTGGAGGTGCAGGGCATCGCCGATGGCGACGTCGCCACCGGCGTCAAGGGATTCGACCCGATTGCCAACAACCAGCTGACCACCGAGGAAATCGCGCGGGCCGAGAAAGACCCTACGCACAAGTTGCGACTCAAGTTCAACGCCGCCGCACAGGGCGAGGAAAAGCGCCGAGGACCGCGCTACACGCCATTGTCGAAACGGCAGGATCGGCCCAACGCAATCCTGTGGCTGGTCAAGTTCCACCCCGAGCTTGCCGACAGCCAGATCGCGCGGCTTGTTGGCACCACCAAGCCCACGATCACCTCGATCCGCGAGCGCACGCATTGGAACATCGCCAACATGCAACCCGTCGATCCGGTGGCGCTCGGACTGTGCAAGCAGAGCGAGCTTGACGCCGCCGTGCAAAAGGCCGCCGAGAAAAAGGCGGCCGAGGGTGCGGCAATGAGCGATGACGAGCGTCGCAAGCTCCTGAGCACCGAGCAGAGCCTCGGCGGCGATACCGAGCCGCGCATCCCGACGGCGATCGAGGGGCTGGAAAGCTTTACCCTCTCCGGTGACCCGGACGCGGACGACAAGCAACGCGACAAGTTCGATGCCGACAGCTTGTTCAACCTGCCCTCAGATTCCGGGGACGAGGATGACGAGGAGGAGGACGAGGACGCCAACAAAGACGAGGACAACCACCGCTGAGCGCTCAGTGCTGTCCGGCATCGACGCGCCGGGCGTGACGGGCGACGGGGAGGACGGATCATGCGTATCGCCGTGATCGGGCGGGGTCTCATCGGTGCGGCAGCCGCGCGCCACCTCGCGCGCTCTGGGCAGGATGTTGTTCTCATAGGCCCGGACGAGCCGCCCCGGATGGCGGATCATCACGGCGTCTTCGGCAGCCATTACGACGAGGGCCGCATCACCCGCAGCCTCGATCCTGACCCGTTCTGGAGCCGGGTGAGCCACGCCTCGATCGCGCGCTATACCGAGATCGAGGCGCAAGCCGGTATCTCCTTTTACACCGAGCGTGGTGTGGTCATGGCAGGCCCCGAGGGCAGCCGCGCGATGGAGTGTATCGGCGCGGTTGCGGCGCGCGACGGAATCGAATGCGACCGTCTTGACGATGTGGAGCTTGCC
This sequence comes from Roseovarius sp. B-10, assembly GCF_056859295.1. Lineage (NCBI taxonomy): Bacteria > Pseudomonadati > Pseudomonadota > Alphaproteobacteria > Rhodobacterales > Roseobacteraceae > Roseovarius > Roseovarius sp. B-10. Next base: position 62,988 of record NZ_JBSXOE010000020.1, read on the forward strand.
AGACGCTTTCCCGATTTCCACTTTTCACCCGGCACCATGGGCTGGCACGAGCCGCGCCGCGCCGGTTTCATCAGCCCCCGCCGCCTGGTTGCCGCGCAGACACGCGCGGCGAAACGCGCGGGTGCACAGGTGATCGCGGCGCGTGTGCTGGCACTCGACGAGGGAAGCGACGGGATAACGATCCGTCACGAGGCCGGCCAAACCGACGCGGCGCGCGTCCTTGTCGCGGCGGGAGCCTATACCGGCGCGCTCACTGGCGGGGCGGTGCCGCTGACGGTGATGGCGCGCACGGTGGCGTTCTTCGAGGTGAGCGAGGCCGAGGCCGCGCGACTGAGCGCGCTGCCACCGCTCATTTACCTCCACGCACATGGCGATGGCCCCTACCTGCTGCCGCCGATCCGCTATCCCGATGGCCGCTGGTATCTCAAGATGGGTGGCGATTCGGTAGATCGCCCGCTCGGCTCTCCCACCGATATTGGCGACTGGTTCCGCTCGGGCGGCAACCCGGAGGTAGCGCGCGACCTCAATGAGCAGATCCGCGCGCGGATGCCTGGGCTGCAAGTCACGGCCACACATCACGCCGCCTGTGTGACGAGTTTCACCCCCGAGGACCAGGCGCGCATCGCCATGTTATCCGACCGTGTCGGCGTGGCGACGGCTGGTTGCGGGCGCGGCGCCAAATGCTCGGACGAGCTTGGGCGTCTCGGGGCGGAAGCGATTCTCGGACATACTCTGCCCCGCCCGGCACAGGCGGATTGAACACGGGCGCACGGATTCTTATGCCCGACCCGAGAAATGTCTTGCGTGGTTCGCTAGCTGGCCCTATCTGCGCCGAGATAGACGCCAACGCACGCGCCTCTGGCCGGTGGTCCTGCCGCCCGTGTTTACGTAGCGACGGTAACGTCTCCTTTTGGAACTGTAAGGGCTGAATGCCCGGGTCTTGATCGGAGATGACCATGAACGCCTACGTAACGCCCTTTGCGGGCCTCGACGCCATTGCTTCGCCCTCCCCCCTCATCGATTTCATCCGCTCCAACACCTTCGACCGCCCGACGCTCGTGCTGTCGCGGGACGTCGTGGCACAGAATTACCGCGCGCTGAAATCCGGGCTGGGCCGCGCCGATATCCATTACGCGGTCAAGGCCAACCCGGCTCGCGAAGTGATCGAGACGCTGATCGCCGAGGGCGGACGCTTCGACGCCGCCTCGCGCGGCGAGATCGAGCTGTGCCTTGGTCTCGGAGCGAAACCCGAGCATATTTCCTTTGGCAACACGGTGAAGCGTGCCAGCGACATCGCCTTTGCCCATGCCGCGGGGATCACCCTCTTCGCCGCCGATGCCGAGATGGAGATCGACAAGATCGCCGAGCACGCGCCAGGCGCACAGGTCTATATCCGCCTGCTGGTCGGCGCGACCGGGGCCGACTGGCCGCTCAGCCGCAAGTTCGGCTGTGCGCCGGAGCGTGCCATCGCCCTGATGGATCAGGCCGCCTCGTTGGGCCTTGAGCCGGTTGGGCTGTCCTTTCATGTCGGCAGCCAGACCCGCCGGGCGGAGATGTGGCGCGACACGCTCGACCAGGTGGACGCAGTCTGGACCGAGGCGCGTGCCGCAGGGCATGCGCTGTCGCTCATCAACATCGGCGGCGGGTTCCCGGCCTATTACGGCGACGAGATCGCCTCGCCCGGGCGCTATGCTGCCGACGTCATGATGATGGTCGAGCAACGCTTTCCCGGGGCTGCCCGCGTCATGGCCGAGCCGGGGCGCGGCATGGTGGCCGAAGCCGGCATGATCGCCGCCGAGGTACTACTGGTCAGCCGTAAATCCGACGCTGACCTGTGCCGCTGGGTCTATCTCGATATCGGTCGCTTTTCCGGGCTGGCCGAGACCGAGGGCGAGGCGATCCGCTACCCGTTCCTGACCGATCGCGATCACGAGGCGACCGGGCCCTGCATCCTTGCCGGGCCGTCCTGCGACAGCGCCGACGTCCTTTACGAAAAGCGTCCCGTGGCCCTGCCGGTCGGGCTGCGCGCCGGGGACCGGATCGTCATCCGTTCATGCGGGGCCTACACGTCGAGCTATTCCTCGGTGGGCTTCAACGGGTTCCCGCCGCTGGATGTGATGGTGATCTGACGACCACCATGCCCCGGAAACTTTAGAGAGACCTCAGCGAAACTCTTGGGATTCCCTGAGATGGTTTGGTGGGGTATGTTTTGTCATGAGACAGAGTTTTTCGACCCAGCCCGCCTTGTTTGCTCCGCAGGAGTTGTTCGACCACCCGGCGCTTTGTGCCCTGGAT